>JAGVMW010000115.1 GCA_020053615.1 archaeon
ATATTCATTTTAATTGCTTTCATTGTAGTTACATTGTAACTACAACTAGTAAATAAAGATTTGTATTCTACAGAATATATGATTTTATTGACGAGAACTGATTATCTATCGACGAAGCTTTCCACGTACAATCGGACAACACATTTATATAATCGCCTTCTTTACTTAAAAGAAGAGATGAAGCAATCTTTATCCAAAGAAAAAGTGTTGGTGGTATCAGTACTAGTAATATTTTTTTTAATAATATTGGGAATTAGTCAAGAACTTAATTCTTCGGGATTAGCTACTAAACCCGCAACAAAAGAAGTTAGATGTATCGATAGTGATAACGGGATTGACTTTATGTCCAAAGGAAGCACAACTTTAGGAAAGACTACCAAACAAGACTCCTGTGACAAAAATAAAGTGGTAGAGTATTACTGTATCCGCGAAAAAATAAATCAGGTAACCTCTGACTGTCCATCCGGTTATAGTTGTTCTGAAGGCAAGTGCACGCTATCCACAGCTAAAATATTTTCTGATAAGGGGATAATTGCTGGTAAAAACGTGCCGGAGAGTATCCTACTAGATTATTCTGCAACATTTCAGCCAGAATGGGACAAAAGCACCAAACAATACTCCTTCACCAAAATTATGGATTTATCATCTGTACCGTTTGTTTATCATCCACCCGCTAAATCAATAGAATATTCAGGAGACGGAACCTATGGTGTAAGTAAAGGCACAAATATCACTGCCAGTAATAATGTGAAAATAGTAATCACAAATGTATTCTTTATTGACAAAACTACTCAGGGATATCCCATCTATGTTCCGATGTTAGTTTATGACCTATATGTAAACAAAAGTAGGTTAAATCTTTACCCTTTATCCATGTCACTAACCACGCAGCCCATAAATCTTTTTGGAATAAAAATCACTTTAAAAGATAATATTTGGACTAAAATCTCAAATCAGAGTGAACTTAATCTCTCGGTTGAGTCTACCATCCCCGACAAGATTTCTGAAGTTAAGTTTTTTTATGATTTTTGTATGAATAAAAACCAGAACAACCATAACCTCTGCCGAAGATATTGCCACTTCCAAGCTTGCGGAGAAGATAAATTATATGTTCAAGATAATATCTACTTGATTACGCCGCCGGGAAATTATGATCTTAAACTCATCTTTAGTAAAGTTAAAGACTGCTATGCTAAAGTTAGTACTTTTTATAACTTAGATTTTCCAATTAAAGAAATTGCTCTACAAATCAGTCCAGGAGAACCCTCAGCATCCGGAGAGCTTGGACTCGAGTTTCCCAGCATTTCTGATAAAGATGGTTATGGGAGTAACTGTAGTGCATTAATGGCTCATGAATTCACCCATTATTTAACTTGGCCATATTTTAATGCCATCACTGGTACATTAATGGAAGGAATGGCTCAACATACCCAATTTGATGATTTTGATTTGGGAGATTATAACCTCATCTGCGGGAATAAAGGCTGGACTTATGCCGGAAAGACGCCGGCAGATTTGATAACTAAACATAGCTGCTACACAGAAACGATTTATTCTTGTGCAGGTGAAGTTAAAAGCAACGGAATTACTAGTGCATCCGCGGAAGAGTATAATAATAAAGGGAGTGAGGATAAAATGGTGATATTATCTCTGGAAAAAGATGAGTTTAGTCAGACTTTAGTAAAACTAGTTAATATAAATTATGCTAATCAGGAAATGTCTTTTGAACACCGGTTACAGCAAACTAAAGGAAATAAGATTATCACCACGATTTTAGAGAATTTTACATTAAAAGGGTGGGAATACAAAATAGGAAACAATTATCTGACTGCAGGAAGCAATTATTTGGCGGCCGTTTATCCTTCAAAGAACGATAATGGAGAAGATTATTTAGGAGTGAGTTTGGGTAAATATGTAGATAAAAGCTGTTTTGAGCCGAAAATATCTCTCTGCAATAATTTTCCTGAACAAAGTGATGGCTACCTAGATTATTTTGATTCTAGTAAACCGGGCAATTTTGATGAATCAGGTTATCTTGTTGCTTGGGAAAACTTTTACAACTCCGGGGCGTGCTTCTGGCGCGATTTTGGCCATGAAAATGTCAAAAAACTGCTTGATTCCATGCAGGAAACGAGTATACACGGAAATATGTTTGATTCTTCCAAGAAAATGAAAGATTTGATTGGTTCTGTGAAATATAACTCCTTGTTAAAGAAATATCATCTAAACAATACTTTTAGTAAAGCTACGATTTTGCCTTTAACTGTGTTTCCGTGTTATAAAGATACTACGCCGGATTAGGTGTTGAAAGATTATTTGTTTAACTAAAATGATTCAACTCGACGGTTCATCAGGAGAAGGCGGAGGTGCATTAGTAAGAGTAGCTCTCGCTCTTTCTGCGTTAACCGGACAAGAATTTAAAGTTACAAATATCCGAGCCAATCGACCTGAGCCTGGATTGAAAGCACAGCATCTAGAAGCGATTAATGCGCTGAAACAAATCTGCAAAGCAGAAACTAATGATATTAAACTCGGAACCACAGAACTCTATTTCAAACCAGGAAAAATAAAACGCGGCATTTATGAAATTGATATCGGCACTGCCGGAAGTATTAGTTTAGTTCTCCAAGCGTTAATTCTTCCCTGCCTGTTCGCTCCGGGAAAAGTTACACTTAAAATAAAAGGCGGAACTTGCGGAAAATGGCAGGCTTCGGTGTATTACCTGCAGAATGTTTTACTGCCGCACCTGCATCGATTCGCAGAGAAAATTGAATTGAAAATACTTAAGCCCGGATATTATCCGCAAGGCGGAGGAGAGATTAGCTTAGAAATCAGCCCGAAAATAAGACTAATGGATTTTCCGGAAGTTTCATCTTTCCTTACTGAATTAAATTCTAAAACATCAAAGATAAAATTACTGGAACAGGGAAAATTAGAACAGATACGCGGAATAGTAAACCTTTCTTCTGAATTAGAATCTAAAGAGGTTGGTGAAAGAGTTAAAGCTGCAGCGGAAAGTTCGCTGAAAAAATTTAATGTTCCGGTAAACATAAGAGTCGAATATGCTCATTCACTTGGTCCAGGAGGCGAGCTAGTATTGTGGGGTATTTTTAGTCAACATGGGAAAGTAGATCCTGATAATCCAATTATTTTGGGCAGTGATGCGTTGCTGGAGAGAAATAAATCTTCAGAACAAGTGGGAAAAGAAGCGGCGGAGAAGTTAGCGAAAGAAATTGAGGCAGGTAAAGTTGTGGACGAGCATTTATTAGACCAGTTGATTCCATTTATGGGATTACTGCCCAGTTCAGAGATTTCTGCTAAAGAAGTCAGCTCGCATGCGCAGACGAATATTCATATTGTGGAGCAGTTTCTGCCGGTGAAGTTTAAAGTGCTTAATGGGAAGATTTCAGTTCAATCACAATAATATTCACAATAACCTTTATAAAATAACATTAGTTTGAACTAAATCATGGAAAAGAATTGCGTCTCATGTAAAAAGAAAATTGTAAATGATTCTGGCAGCACTACGTTCAAATGCCCGCAGTGCGCCAAGTACGAGCTTACCAGATGCACCAACTGCCGCAGTAAAGCAGCTAAGTATGCCTGCCCAGGCTGCGGATTTACTGGACCAAATTAGTAAGATTATTTACAATGGCAAAAGCAATAATTACATTCAAACTTATGCCGGAGTCTCCGGAAGTAGACCGAAAGCCGATTGCAGAAAAAGCATTGGCAATCGCTAAAGAGAACGGAGCTATCGGACAGATGCAGACTAAAGAAGATCCTATCGGTTATGGATTAGTTGCAATCTTAATTCTGGCGATGTATGATGTAAATAGTTCTGACTTTGAAGCCATTGCGGTTAAGATGGCTGGGATTCCTGATGTAGAATCAGCAGAAGTAGCTAAAATGGATTTAGCGCTGGGTTAGAAAGTATCTGACCAAAGTTCATTTATTGTATAATTAATCCTATTTTTCTTCAGAAAAGCAAGTACGTTAAATCTATTTTCCATCGGTATTAAGAAAACTGCCTTTCCCAGTTTCTTTCCGCCAGATTCTTCGAGCAACCCAGTCGTAGAATAAACTTTCTTGCCAACTTTTTGCTTGTATCCGTATAACTGCCTCCAGAGCCTCATCTGCTTCGCTGAACTAACTTTACCACTTTCTACTTTTATCAAAGCAAGATATTCTGTTTTTTCCGGTAATTCATTATACTTTCCATATAGAATTATCCCTGAACTTAATACTTCCCGGCGCAAAGACCATTCTTTTAAGCGGCCAACTTTAACGGAGATATCATTTTTTATCCCTTTTAGTTTCCAAGATTGATACACTTGAGAGGATTTATACAGAATCAATAGCTTATTAATCTCTTTTTCTAAGTTTTCATCAGTGTCTATAAACAAATCAATATCGCTACTAGCGCCATAATCATTTCTCGCAACCGAACCGAATAAGATGACTTTATTAATTTTATTCCCTATCTTGCTGTCTAATAAAAAAGAAGTAAAGCTGAGAGCGTACCCGATTAAAGTGGTTTGACTAATCATTTAAGCATCACTTTGATGGCTGTTTCCAATTCTTCAAATAGTTGTAACGCTTCTTTTAGCTTATCAACGGGTTTGGGAGAGCCATAAGAAAGTTTCTCGCACAGCAGCTCTAATTTCATCAGCTTACTTATGATTTGCGGCTTATTCTCGAATTCAGGTAATCTCTGATGAACTGTCTCCGACTTAAACCAAGCATGATTTAACTGGAACCCTTCTTCAACTTTATTCTGCTGGTGAAGATACGCTGAGAGCAGTTCTGTAATAGCTTTGGAAGCATTATCTCCAATTGTCCTCTGAGCATTCTCGATGCCTCTTACTTCTACGCCCCACTTAAAGATGGTTTCTTTGCGCTCTTCAAATGCAGCAATATGGTCTTCAGTTCGCATAAAGCAAGACTATGAGAATTACTATATAAACTTTATGTTAGTTCATTACATATGTAAGTTACTAGCATAAATTTATGTAAGTTAATGACATAAGAAAATTAGGGTAACAAACATAAGATTTAATTCTCTTTAAACAAATCCAGCTGCTTGGCTCCGTATTCTACTTTATAGCCGGGATGCTCATCTTTGTCATCGTCGGCTAAGTCTCGAAGTTTGTCTTTATATTCCGGATTCTCTTCTAGAAATTTTCCGATAACTCGCTTGTAGCTGGCTCGACCTTTTTTCTCTCTTAGCCGGGCAAAGTATTTGGTATTCTCGGGAAAAGCTTCTCCACCAACTAACCTTTCTTTTAAACTTGATTTCAGGGCACTCGCTTTTCCTACGGTATCTTTAGCATCCGGAAGCGAACCTTGCTCTAACTTCACCAATTCTGCCACTACTTTATCCAAAGAGAGCGGTTTAGCCATTTGAATGATAAAGAAAGCCGCTAGTTTTTAATCTTTTCTATTTTTGAGTAGTTAACTTTTAATAGAAGAGGAGATTTCTGGATAAATTATGGCAAGCTGGAAAGAGAGCAGAACTAAATTTTGGCAGAAGGCAGATGCACTAATTGCTGCAGGTTACTCTTTACCCGAAATTGGGAGACAAATTGGAGTAAGCCACGTGGCGGTTCATAAATACCTAAAGCGTTCCGGTAAATATGAAGAATGGAAAGAGAAAAAGCATGCAGGGAAGGAGAATAAGCATGCAGTATTGTATTCCTCTCGTGATAAGCTCATTGCCCAAGGGTTGAGTATGGCAGAGATAGCAGTAAGAGAAGGAGTAAAACTAAGTTCAATCAACCGTTATATTAAACAATCTGGTCAGCGCGAGGTCTGGGAAGAGAACAGGGAAAAAACGTTGGAAAGGCATCTGGAAAATCCTTTTGAATTGGGAAAAGGTACAGAAAGGGTTATTCTAGAAGCAGTGCGTCAGTATAAAACGGTTAACAGTTTTAAAATCAGTAAGCATACCCTACTAGAGCGCGATGTAATTAGTTCTATTCTCAGAAAGCATGAGATTGATTATAACTCGCACCACAACCAAATTCCTGTACCTATTGTTTTAGATGGACCTTTTCAAGAAAAAACATCGCAGTGTGGGAGTTATACTCAAAAACAGAGAAATATGGTATTAGAAATCATTTTAGACAAAGATCCTATTACCATCCATCAACTCCAAGAGGAAACCGGACAGGAAAAAGAAACTTTGCTTAGCATTTTAAAAGATGAGCAGTTAGTTTATCTTGTTCCAACATCAAAAATAAACCAAATTATGAATCAAAGAATTATTGCTGGTGATACACTAGAGGAGATAGGGGCTGCCGGAGAAGTTACGCGAGAAAGAGCTAGGCAATATATTAATGCCACCGGGCAGTATGATTACTGGAAAGAGCATAGGAAAAGAAGAAAAGCGGAAAAATCAAAGCAAGAATCAGAGCAAGAAAATAATTTGCACCAAGCCCGCCAAGACTTAACTAATGTGCTAATTTCCAGAGCTTATCAGAAAACTGACGAAGGCGGCTGGAAGTATCGCCGAAAAGCGTTGGATTATTATTATGGGGGATTAAAAGGCAAAGAAAGGAAGTATAAGAGCAAAGATGTAACTACCCCTCTCGAAAAACTCTGTACTCTCTTTGAAACGTATGAAATGGCAGAGCGCTTAAAAGTAAAGCTTTCTCTGGAAGAACTGGGAGAAAGAACGGGAATTTGGTTTCCCACTATCGGCAGGATCTTAAAATCCAAAGGATTAGAACCGCTCTATGGTGCCAGAGAAAGAAGCAGTCCGCTTTCTCCGGAAAAAGTTCAAGCTATAGAGCGAGCTTATGGCTCAGAGTTTACTTCTAGTGATGCGGCTTACTTCTTAGGATTAAGTGAAAATCATTGGGTGGTAGCTTGCCATTTTAGTGAAATCAGAAGAAGTGGCGCAGAAAAGATAAAGCGAAAGAAATACTTGTTTCTGGCAAAACAGGAATCTTTTGGAACAGGAATGCAAAAAGGCGACCATCTCTTCTACCGCACTGCCAGCCAGATTTATGAGCTGGATGATCTGGCTCAGGAAGAAAAGACTCATTTTCCCGACGAAGAAGTAGCCAAACTGCTGGAAATCCGTCCGGAGTGTGTAGAATATGCCCGGAAGCAGCGGTGGCAGATTGAATATAATTTAAAGCGATTGCTTAGAGTTCTTTATCCGGAAAGGAAAGGGGAGAAGCCGTATTTGTGAAATTCACTTAAAAATTATTCAAAAAATGGAACCGGAAACCACAGAAGAGCGTTGGAGGAAAGCAGATGCACTGATTGCTGCAGGTTACTCTTTACCCGAAATTGGGAGACAAATTGGAGTAAGCCACACGGCGGTTCATAAGTACCTAAAGCGTTCCGGTAAATATGAAGAATGGAAAGAGAATAAGCATGCAGTATTGTATTCCTCTCGTGATGAGCTCATTGCCCAAGGGTTGAGTATGGCAGAGATAGCAGTAAGAGAAGGAGTAAGACTTAATACAATCAGTTACTATATTAAAAATTCCGGCCAGCGTGATTCCTGGGAAGAGAAGAGAAAAAAGATGTTGG
>JAGVMW010000086.1 GCA_020053615.1 archaeon
ATTAAAGCGGTCGAGTCTCAGTTTGTAAGATATTTACAGGATAAAGTGCTGATGGATGCTCTAAGAGAGAGTAATCTTTCCCTACGGCTGATGTGTTCCGAAACGCAGAGTTTTTACTTATGTGGCAACGGCGAAGTTATTAATGACCAAGAGGGAATTTTTATGGTTTGTGATGAGGACAGTTTTCCTTTGACCTTAGAAAAAGCCACAGAAAGCTACGTTGAAGATTGTGGTTTGGGAAACTTGCCCAGTCCTGCTGCTGCAGTATCTGCTCTGGAGAGAGGATTAGGCAAAAGAGTCGAAGCGCTTAAGCGAGATTACACTCAGCATCCAGAAGCTTAAATAAATAATTAAATCGGAAGCACAAGAGGAAATAAACACATGACCAACCAAAACCAACAATATCAACCAATTTTCATCTTACCGGAAGATACCAAAAGAACTACCGGTAAAGATGCCCAGCACAATAATATCGCTGCAGCTAAAGCCGTTGCTCAAACCGTTAGAACCACCTTAGGCCCAAAAGGCATGGACAAAATGATAGTAGATTCTATGGGAGACGTAATCATAACTAATGATGGAGTAACCATTCTGAAAGAAATGCAGATAGAGCATCCGGCAGCTAAGATGATAGTAGAAGTTGCCAAGACGCAGGAAGATGCAGTAGGAGATGGAACCACCACGGCGGTAGTGATTGCAGGAGAATTGTTAAAGAAAGCCGAAGACTTGCTCGACCAGAACATTCATCCTACAGTATTAGCTAAAGGATATCGCTTAGCGGAAGCAGAAGCACAAAAATTATTGGCTCAGATGGCTGAAACAATTTCCATTACTAATGAGCGAGCTTTGCTGGATATCGCTATTACCGCCATGACTGGAAAAGGCGCAGAAGCGAATAAAGAAAGATTGGCTGAATTAATTGTTAAAGCAGTAACTGGAATTGCTCAAACCATTAACGGAAAAACTATCGTTAATACTTCTGACATAAAGATTGAACGACAGGTAGGAGAAAGTACTGAAAATAGCGAATTGATTGAGGGAATTGTAATTGATAAAGAGATAGTCCATCCAGCCATGCTCAAGAAAATGGAAAAAGCTAAAGTAGCGTTATTAGACTCAGCTTTAGAAATAAAGAATACTGAAATTGATGCCAAAATTCAAATAACCGACCCTGCGCAATTAAATCTCTTCTTAGAACATGAGGAACGCACACTTCGGGAGATGGTGGCTAAAGTTAAAGCTTCTGGAGCAACGGTATTATTCTGCCAGAAAGGCATTGATGACTTAGCTCAGCATTTCTTAGCCAAAGAGAAAATTATAGCTGCTCGAAGATTGAAGAAAAGTGATATGGAGCAGTTATCCCGAGCTACGGGAGCAAGAATCGTAAGCAATTGGAAAGAATTAACCGCTGATGATTTAGGTTTTGCTGGTATAGTCAGAGAAGAAAAAGTGGGAGAAGAAAATATGCTGTTCATAGAGCAGTGCCAGAATTCACAGGCTATGACTTTATTAGTAAGAGGAGGCACAGAACACGTAGCCGAAGAAGTTAAGCGGGCAGTTACCGATGCGTTGGGAGATTTAGCCGCTTCATTGAAAGAAGGAAAAGTTGTAGCGGGAGCCGGAGCAGTAGAAATGGAATTAGCTAAAGGCATCCGCACTTATGCCCGTACTATGATAGGAAGAGAGCAATTAGCTGTACAGGCATTTGCTGAAGCATTGGAAGTGATTCCTCGTACTTTAGCCGAAAATGCCGGATTAGATCCCATTGATGTGTTAGCTAAATTAAGAAACGAGCATGAAATGGGCCGAAAATGGGCAGGAATTAACGTATTTACGGGCGAAGTAATGGATGCGTGGAAAGCGGGAGTAATTGAGCCGTTGAAGATTAAGACTTTGGCTTTATCCAGCGCCGCAGAAGTAGCGGAGATGATTCTAAGAATTGATGATGTGATATTGGGCGGGAAAGGTAATCAAGGGGGACCGATGATGCCGCCGATGGGTGGGATGGAATAAATAAACTAACTTCCTCCGCAACCTTTTTATCCTAGCCCTATTATCAATTAATTATGGCCATTGCTAACACCGTAACCATTATCCGTATGGCGCTTCTTCCTATTGTTATCTATTCTATTTTCCAGGAAAGCGAAGCTTGGGCGTTGTTTGGGCTAATCTTATTTGTGTTTATGGTATTCAGCGAATATATCATTCATCGTTCTGGTCAAAAAGATAATTCGTTCTTAGATCCATTTTCCGATAAAGTGATGATAGTCTGTCTATTAATTGTTTTTATGGCTCAAGGAACGTTTGGAATACTTCCGTTGCTGGTATTTATCCTGCGCGATTTTGTAGTTAATGGAATCAGAACTATCGGTTCAAGATATGATATTGTTTTAACTGAAGATATTTATGGGAAAGGAACTAAAGTGGTGCAATACTTTATTCTATTTTTTCTGTTCATAAAAGATTATTTGGTCTATGGCAGTTTTGAAGATGAGCTTATTGCTTTAGCTGACTCCGGTTTGTATGTGTTTATTTTATTAGGAATGCTGTTAGCAGTATTTTCTATGGGGCTCTTTGGATATACTTGCTGGAAAGCGGTTAACCTTAAGAAAACTGAAGGCAAAGAAGTAGAAGAAAGTAAGATGTTAATATTAGCTAATTCTAAATCTCGAGGTTATCACGACGGGTTAAGAAGAAGATTATTGCGTTTATTTGTCCGCAAGAGAAAAGCCGAGCTTCATTATATTTCTCCGAATGGTGGAATGTTTAATGAGCATAAGAAAATAATACCTAAGTTTCCGTTAATTGTAGTTGCAGGAGGAGATGGTTCGTTTGAAAGTGCGTTAAACTATTCTCCATTAAAACGCAAAGCGTTGGGCTTTTTTCCGTTAGGAGCAGGAAATGCGTTTTATTCTTATTTCTATAAAGGAAAAGGATTTGCTTATCTGGGCTCAAAATTTCAATTCAAAGAAAAAATGTTGGATGTACTAGAATTAGAATGGGAAAAAGGAAAGAAACAGACGTTATTTTCTAGTATTGGAATTGATGCAGAAGTAATTCGTTTGACTAAAGAAAGAACCGTGCGTGGATTTTGGGATTATTTCAATGCTTCATTAAAGAGCATTGTCAAAGTCAGAAGCGATTATGATTTTGAATTGGTTATTGACGGAAAGAAGCAGTTGTGGGAGAATTGTTGTAATATTACTCTAGCTAAAGTTCCGTATTATGGATATGGAATGCGTTCGTTGATTAATTATTCTCCTGATGACGGAAAAGTATATGGGTTAGGAATCGTTAACAAACATTCTTCTCTACTCAACAAATTTTTAAGAGTATGGTGTTTAGTATTGGCTCCGTTAAGATTAGAATACCCGCCGTTAATCTCGATAAACGGAAAAGAGATAATGCTCAAAAGCGAAGTTCCTTTTCCCATTCAGGCCGGAGGAGAGTTTTTGGGATATAGTCAATGGCTGAAGATTAAAGTAGTGAGACAGCAGAGGGTGCTGGTGATTTAGTTTTACAGATGGGTATGCGCTCTTTAACGTCTAGCCTACAATTTACGAATGGTGTTCAAGTCAGCAATTCTTTTCTCTGCAGCA
>JAGVMW010000022.1 GCA_020053615.1 archaeon
TTCTGGTAAACTTTTTTAAGATTTTCTAGATCTGAAAAATAATTCGGCTGGTGAGAATAAACCACCACTGCCTTACCGGCTTTGCTTCTGCCGGTAACTATGACACTCGGTTGAGTGAAACCCTTCTGCCACAAATAATTGTTGCAATTAGGAGCAATTTTGGCGTCAACCAATTCTGGAATGAACCAAGGCCGAGCTTTAGCGTCTAGACATTCAGTGTAAGCACTTAGGATGCCATTTGACTCTAATCTTTCAAAGACTCGAAGGTCTTGATTTCTGACGCTGACAATCGGAGTTGTTATTGTTTGCATTTTTGAGTTTCACCTTTTTGGTTTGTAAATTATCTTTAAATTTGTTTAATAGAAGATTAAAAAGAGGGTGGATTTATAAATGTTTCTACTTTTGTGACTTGAAAGTGGTCTCTTTTTGAGTAGTTTCGAGGAAAATTTTAAATATCCACCTCGATTACACAAGACCATGGTCAACCAGACTATTAATTCTATCAAAAAAATAATTGTACCTATCCTTAAGAAGAATGATGTGGTTAAAGCAGGAATTTTTGGTTCTTATGCCAGAGGAGAGCAGAATAAAAGCAGTGACATAGACCTGCTGATAAAATATGGCCGGAAGAAAAAGAGTTTGTTAGACCTAGTTCATTTAAAATATGCTTTAGAAGATAAATTGAACAAAAAAGTGGATATTTTAACTTATAAATCGATAAATCACTTACTAAAAAAAGAAATTTTGGGTTCAGAGGTTAAAATATTATGAAAAGCGATTTAAAATATCTTCAGCACATCTTGGAATCGACCTATCTAATTGAAAATTTTGTTTGGGGATTGGATCAGAAACAGTTCTCCAAGAATATAGAAAAACAGTTCGCAGTTATACGGGGACTAGAGATAATTGGTGAAGCGGTAAAGAACTTATCTGAAGAGATGAAAAGAGACCATCCTGAAATTGTCTGGCGGGAGATTGCCGGAACACGAGACATTTTAATTCATTCTTACTTTAGTGTGGATTTGGACTTAGTATGGAATATTATTCAGAGGGATCTGCCCAAATTAAAAGAACAAATCAAAAAAGTCTTAAAAAAATAAATTTGATCTAAATGCCTAAATTACCAAAACTCCCTTCCAATACCATCCTTGCACCTATGGCTGGAGTAACTGATGTAGCGTTCCGCCTGCTGTGTAAAAAGTATGGTGCAGGATTAACCGTAACTGAGATGATTTCTGCCCATGCCTTAGCTCGAGCCAACAAAGCCGTAATGAAACTTATTGACGTAGTTCCCGAAGAAGCTCCTCGATGTATCCAATTGTTTGGGCAAAAGCCGGAATATTTCGTTCAGTCCGCTAAATTTCTGGAAAACAAATGTGAAATTATCGACTTAAACTTCGGCTGTCCTGCTTCGCAGATAATCCAGCAGGGAGCAGGTTCTGCTTTATTAGAACGACCTAATCAAATAAAAAAGATTGTAGAAGCAGTAACCTCTGCTGTAAATATTCCAGTAACTTGTAAAGTTCGCTTAGGAATTAATTCACGAAAGATTAACGTAGTAAAAATTGCACAAATATGCGAACAATCCGGAGCAGCGATGCTCACAGTACATGCACGAACTCAAAATCAAGGCTATACCGGAACTGCCGACTGGAATTGGATTAAGAAAGTAAAAGAAGCAGTATCTATCCCTGTAGCCGGAAACGGAGACGTAAAAACCGTAGAAGATTACATCAGAATTAAACAAGAAACCGGCTGTGATTACATAATGATTGGAAGAGGGGCGATTGGAAATCCATTCTTGTTCAAACAGATTGAAGAGTACAATCAAACCGGTAAATACACTCCCCGAACTCAAACTCAACAACTAGCTGATTTCTTCGCCTACTTAAAACTAGCAGAGAAATATAACGTAGACTTTAATTACGTCAAATTCCATGCCATGAGCTTCACTAAAGGCATCGCTGGAAGCGCACAGTTAAGAGAGAAATTATCCAAAATGAAAAAAGTGGAAGAAGTTAAAAAGGAGATGGAAAAACTAACCAAATCAATAAATTAATCTGCCCACCCAATACTTAATCTATATTTGTTTAGCATCTTCGAAATCCTCGATGTAAACATTGCAAGAGCGACATCTCCGTAGGAGCCATCCCTCTGTCGCTCTTTATGTCGTAATTGAACAGATTTCGACCTGAAGATGCTAAACAAATACTTTAATCTTACTTCCACACTTTCCGTTTCAGTCTGCAAAAAGCGCTCTCTTCTTTAGATGGTTTTAATTTACAGCACAATCTGCTCTTCAATCGGTTCTTAGCCATCTTTAACTCGCTCTTGCTAGCCAATCCAGACTTAAGCACTGCTTTCTCTAAGTTGCTGCTAACAATTCCCAGCACATCCTTACTGGTCTTCTCTGACGTTGCTACTAACTCTTGAGCTAACTTAATACACTCTTTGTCGTTCAAGTTCAGCTCTTTTTTCACTTTAGATGCTACCTTCTTTGCTTGCCATAGACTTAACAAACCAATACCATAGCCAGTTTGTATGGCTTTCTTTGCTGCATGTTTCATTTTTCTACCTCCTGTATAGGTTCGGGTTCATGATTTTTACGCGTTACCAAAAAATATACCGTAAGTAATACTGCGCAGACTAATAGAATAACACTCAATGGTATCCCCCACAACTCTTTTCTTCCTTCCAGATAAAATAATACTGCTGCAGCAATTATCAACGCTGATATTATCAAACCAACATTTCTCTTCCAGCTCAAATATTCCCATTCCCTTTCTACTTCCTCTAACTGAGCTACGTTCAACTGCTGTGCCGGCTCATCTCGCTCTAATCTCTGCATGATTTTGATTATATGTTCCGGCAGTTCTAATAACAAATCTTTATTATCCCAAAATATTCGCTTAGCCTCGCTATAAATCTTAGCTGGAGAATACTTCTGCTTAACAAATTTATCTGCAAACTCCATTAATCCATCGCTGATTTTAAACTGAGGATTTAATTTCAGTGCTAAACCTTCTGCCTGATACGCTGATTTAACCATAAGCACATGATTTGGATCAAAAACAACTCCATATCTAGTTCCAAGAATGATTACTTCATATAATGCTCGTACTGGACTTTTTTCCTGAATGGTACTATTGTACACTTCACTCATTATACGCAAACTTTCACGTTTGAATTCAGCTAGAGATTCTGGACGTGTTTCCTTAGCTAACGATAACATAATATCTACGCTGCGTTGAGGATCTTTCTTAGGAAGCGATTCAATAAATGCAACCATTTTCTTTCTATCAGCCAGAGGCAGTTCTCCCATAATACCATAATCAAAGAAAACTAACTTCCCGCTTTTTTGCACATAAATATTAGCTGGATGAGGGTCAGCATGAAAGAAGCCGTGCAGCAACATCTGCTCCATGATGGAATTAAAATAAATTAAAGATATCTTTTTGGTACTGATATGAAAAGATTTTAATGCCTCGAGATTGTCAATTTTTACCCCTTCTATAAAATCCATCACCAATATTCTCTTAGAAGAACATTCATGATAAACTTTGGGCACCTTAATTCTGGAATTATCCGCCATAATTTCGGCTAATCTAACAGCATTATGCGCTTCTATTTCAAAGTTTAATTCTCTTCTAGTCCACAACGCAAACTCTTTGACTACTTCCGTTGGCCGATAGCTGCGTAATGCTTCGACATGCTTCTCCAATTCTTTAGCGATGAAGAACATTATGTCTAAATCTAAATCAATAATATCTTTCACTTCTGGACGCTGTACTTTTACTGCTACAACTTTTCCAGAAGGTAGCACTGCTTTATGCACTTGAGCAATAGAAGCTGAAGCAACTGGATTTTTATCAAAACTTTTGAATACTTTTGATAACGGTTTCTTGAGGTCTTCTTCAATTATCGATTTTACTTGAGCATAGGGAAAAGAAGGCACATGATCTTGAAGCTTGGCAAACTCTTGTGAATATTCGATTGGAACTAAATCTGGTCTTAATGACAATAATTGTCCTAATTTTACAAAGGTAGGACCAAGTTTTTCAAACGATTTTCTTAATCGGATGGCCTGTTCGGTTTTATCATTAATTGGAAAATGTGGTTTTATCCTCTTAAGAAAAGGCAGATGCGACTTTAGATCGGCTTTGGCTAAGAAATATCCCAGCCCTTCTTCTAGAAATACTCCTAAGATGTGCTCGAATCTACCAATATCTCTGATATCTTTACGAAGATGCATAAGGCTACCTCTTTTTAGTGTTAGGGGAATATTGGGTTGTTTATAATGGTTTTGATAAGAGAATGTTTGTGTTTGATTTGATAATCTGTTTACACTTTCTTTACTAATTACCATATTACCTCAATCGAGGTGAGGTAATATGATAAAATTAAATGAAAACAAAAGAAA
>JAGVMW010000006.1 GCA_020053615.1 archaeon
GTGCTGGTGATTTAGTTTTACAGATGGGTATGCGCTCTTTAACGTCTAGCCTACAATTTACGAATGGTGTTCAAGTCAGCAATTCTTTTCTCTGCAGCAGGAGAAATAGAAAAAATATGCCAAAACACTTTTTGCAACCAATTTATCCAGTCAGGATTAGTGATAGAATAAAATAAATAATTGTCAGCGGAGCTCTCGTGGAGGAAATATTTCTCTTTAAACCTAGCAAAAACATTATCTACAATGAACGCCCTTAAAGGCTGCTGGCAATGCCGTATCTCTATTAATTCTTCTCCATATTTGTGGTTGAGGGAAAGCATTTTCTGGACGTTGGCAGAGGAATTTAAGTCGATGGTTGCCAGCATTTTTACACTTATCCGGCGCTTGGCTAACTCTTCAAAAGCGCGGAAAAGAGGAGTTTTTCCCTGCCGAGTCACTGCCCACGAAACATCCCCTGAGAAAATAAGCACCTGCTGTTGGGCGGAGCACAATGAGCGTATTAAATCCTGCTTGATATTAATATTATTCTCCTGCTTTTCTATAAAACATTTTCTGCTTTCTTTATTCACATATTGGTAAATATCGAATGGGCTGAAGTCTTTTTTATCTCTGGCTGAAACTATTTTTTGAAAAAGTGCCTCCTGAAAAGAAGAGTGGTGTTTGTCAACGGCATTCCAGTATACTATTTTTAGTGCGCCACGAGTCCCTTCTCGGAACACTTTAATCGCCAACATCCCTTGTTCTAAAGAAATGCGCTGCACATAGGTTTCTGCAGTGCGCCAGTTCTTTCCCAGTAATTGGGCGATATCCTGAATAGTGCGCGGCTGCTGGGAAACAAAATTGTTGATCTTTGAAGTTATGTCGGGAGTGAGCATTTTTATCGGTAATAAGCATAAAAGTACAACACTCTTATAAGTTTTTTGGTAGAAAAGAAGATATTTACTACAACACTACATGGGTAGTATGAAAAATAAACTATCTTCCTGGCTAACCCGCACTGCAGTTTTAGGGTTTACTGGGGCTGGCTTAATGATATCTAATTATGGCTGTGACTGGCCTCCTGCAGGGAAGACTATAAACCCCCCGCATTGGTGGCTGTACCCGGATACATATTCCGACAAAGACGCTTCCACTTCAAATGGATTGGATATTGGCGATTACATGCTTAATGACACTTTGGCACACATTAAAAGCAATACTAAAGATGATAGCAGTATACCAATCTTTAACCTGGACACAGCGGATTACCCTGAGGTAAACCTATCAATTGATACTATGGTTTATTCTGACTCCAAAGAAATACAGGAAATTAACCCAGATATAAATACGATCCTTCAAGATACTTCTGTTGAAGACATCAGTTCACTAATTCATTTCATAGATGGCACTAATCCAGAGTTGGGCGATAAAGATATTTATTCTGCCGCAGAATACTTGGTGATACCAATGGATACTCTTTCTGAAATAATTTATGCTCAGGATGATAGCGGTTCATACTTTAATGAGGCGGATGTAGAAACAGATAAAGAAATCCAGCTAATTTGCAAACCCAAAGAAGAGGTTTGTGATAACCAAGATAATGATTGTGATGGAGAGACTGATGAAGGAAATGTTTGTAAACCAGTATGTGCAAATGCATGTGATTATATCGACCAAAATATATGTTCTTCTGTCGGGAATGGTTTTGAGACTTGCTACGATTATAACAATGATGGTTGTTTGGAGTGGGGTAATTATCAATCTTGTGATTCCAACCAATCATGTGATTATGGGGAATGTAAGACGTTAGATATTCTACAACCTCCACAAGTTGTGTTTGACCAGTTTGTATCGGCATTACCATCAGGAGACTTGGAAAAAGTTTTAGGCAACTTTGATCCATTTGTAAAAGACAAGTATAAAACAATTCTTCAAAGCAAAGACTTAAACCAAGAATCCGAAGAACTTAGTGGTGTAGTATTAGCTTTGGTATGGGAAGGAAAAAGGTTTGCGGAGTATATTATTACAAAGCCCTGCACTGGTGCTGTTGATACAATCTGTCCGGGTAAGGAAGCATGTACTAA
Organism: archaeon; assembly: GCA_020053615.1. GTDB lineage: Archaea > Nanobdellota > Nanobdellia > Woesearchaeales > GW2011-AR9 > JACRPH01. Next base: position 2,064 of record JAGVMW010000006.1, read on the forward strand.
TGGACAGTGCGAGGGCGAATATCCCATAATTTTTATTAAAACTTACGAAAATGGCACAGAAACTTGGAAAATTACGAACCTCTAGAATAGGGCTAGCAGGTACACTTGCTGCTGTAGCGGTAGCTTTAGGCATAACTTTTACTCCTAAAGAAGCGGAGGGTTATGCCACTAAAACGATTCATCCCAAGCTGGTGGACAAATTAGCTGAATTTTGTCCTTCTGAAGGGTATGATCTCCAAAAAATGAAGGATGGCGCTATTAATGAAGATAGCATGGAAAATATGTATGTCCGAGCCCACAACCATTTCCAGCATTTTGAAACCGGAGAAGGGCTGGACATAGGATACTATGACATTGGAACTCTTACATCTATTGAAGCTCTCCCAGTTAAGGAATGGGCGGTAAATGGAGAGATGCAGTCACTTTACCCTTTCGGGGATCATTCTTGGAGTATGGTCGTAGAAGAATATAACGATGGAACAATTGGACGAAGCTTTGGTCACATTTTTCATTTGATTGCTGATCTAACCGTTCCGGCTCATGCTAGATTAGACATACATGCTTCTCCACTTGTTTGGAATACCACGGATGAGTTAAAAAAAGAATGGTGGAGCGGGGATTATTATGAAGACTGGACTGATAAAAATAAAGATGAAATAATGGATTTAATTCATCCCCAGCAGATTCCATCGTTTGATACTTTAAATGCGTTATTTGATGACTTAACTTATTTTACCGGTTCAAACTTTTATAGTGATGATACTGTTGATGGAACAATTAGTTGTACTTGGGAAGGAAAGTTTTGCTATCGGAATGTTGAGGATAAGAAAGTTAAAATTTTAAGGAAAGGACTCTGGACTGATTTTCCTAACAAAGATTGCTTTGAAGATGATTGGCCCATTCTTGGGGCTAAAGCAGTGGAATATGGGGCAGCAGCAGTAAAATTATTGGAAAAAGAAGCTGCTCCCGTTTGTATTGACGAATGCACTGATATGGGAGAGAACAAGTGCTTTGGCAAAAAGGTGAAATTTTGCGGGGATTATAATAATGATGGCTGTCTGGAATTTGTTTTTTTGAAATCTTGTAGCCAAAATGAAGAGTGTATTGATGGTACATGCCAATCTTTAGCTCCCTCGTGCACCTGCACCGAATGGCAATGGGCAGAGACAGGTTGTGGAAAAAATGGATGCGAATGTGATGAAAGATACCAAACTCGTGAATGCACACCCCCTACCTGTGATTTAGAAGGGAAATGCGCTTTGAAAGAAAGTTGCATTTCCACCTGCTCCCCCAAACTAAAAAGTATAACATTATATCCTATACAGGATACGTGGGTAACGTCTAAGTATAACGAAGAAATTCTTTTAGATGAAGATGATGTTGGTTTTAATCAGACTTTGTGGATAGGAGGTAGGAAATTTTATAGTTCAAACACACAATCAGGCATTTCCAGAATATATCTCCAATATGATTTATCTCCTCTGAACAATGCAACGGAGATTCAACAGGCACTATTAGAAATTGTGGATGATGGTTATGACATCGACCCAGTTGATGGTTGTGGATGGTCAAACAATTCTTCAGAATTTACGTATCAATTTCTTCCAGTTTCATCGAGCTGGAGCGAAGAAACTTTAATTTGGGACGAACAGCCAGATTTTTCAGAACCATCCGTAGAACAGCCAATCAAATTGAAAAAATACGGTGAATTTACTTGCTTCGAGCAGAAAAAAGTTGATTTAACTGAGATGGTTAAGTACTGGCAAACCTCAAAGAATTATGGTTTGGCTTTGAAAATTAAAGACGAAGATGTCTTTTCATCCTCTTGCCAGTTTGCATTTGAGTACGATTCAAAAGAAGCATTCCAGAATCATAGCTTTAAGTTAACGGTGTACTATTTTAAATAGTTGTCATCTCCCAGTAGTTTCCACCCCAACATTTATATACTTCCTCCTCTTTTCAACTAATTATGACTCAAACCAGAGCTGATTGTATTCATTGTAAGTAATTCTGATTTAGCTAGTTTCAACTCTGTCTCGGAAATTTCTGGAAATGTTTTTCTCGCTCATGTCTGGAGGATATTGGCAGTGGCTTTTTAATAGCGGGTGCGCAAGAACTCTGCGCGGTTGAGCCGTAGCGAAACCCGCAGATGAATTGAGAATTGTCATGCACCCGCTAGAGCAAAGTTCTTATTCTTTGAGTTCTTAAAGAAAAAATGAGCACGTAATGGTCGTGCTCTGAAAAAAAGACGCAAAGCTAGCTTTAGCTTTCTTCTATAAAAAACCATCGGACTAAAAAATGGCAAACGAACTTCGAAGTAGTGGACATACGATGGGTGAAACAAACTTGCACCTACAATTTACACCAGCTTACCGGCGGGATATTTTTTCAGAAAAGCTGGTTGGAGAATTAACTGTTGCTTATATCTTAGAACGTGCCAAAGAAATGAAAATTGAAGTGGCAGCGATTGAATGTGAACCTGACCATCTTCACTTATTTGTAAAAAAACTGGAAGAATTGGAAAATTCCAGTTATTGCTGGTTCGTTGAAAAGTTATTCTAGTCGTTTAATGCGCAAAGGTCACAAACAACTTTTCGGTGATAAGTTATGGGGTAAAAAATTTTGGAGTGCTGGTTACTTTCATCGCACTGTCGGAGCAGTAAATGCAGAAACAGTAAAACGCTATATCCAAGAAGGACAAAAGAAACATTGGGAAGAACAACTTAGAAATGAGCAGAAGACGCTCTTCCACTTCTCGGCCTAAGCCGTTAGACACGTGACGCCACGAGTTGAGCCCGCAGGCGAAACTCGTGGTAGTTCACGGCATTATATCATGCTACCACGGTGACGTGCCCAAAGAATCCGTATATTCTCCCGTATTCTTATTATCATGATGAAACTTTGGCCAGGAAGATTTTGCCAGAGGAGCAGAGCCTTTAATGGCATAAAGATAACCCTCCATATTTCCTACATAAATTGTTCCATCATCTGCAATGGCGGGCGAGGAAGTAATAGTCTCTCCTGTGTTAAATTTCCATTTTAGACCTCCATCAGAATTAATTGCATATAAATTGCCTTCATCAGTCCCCACGTAAATTGTCCCATCACTTGCAATGGCAGGGGAGGAGCGAATAGTATTCACCAATCCCTCCAACTTCCATTTTAAATTTCCATCAGAATTAATTGCGTAAATATAGTTACTTTTCATTACTATCATGCTCCCGCTCCCTATGTAAATTGTTCCATCATCTGCAATGGCGGGCGAAGGACTCTGCCACCCATCCCAAATACCTGCTTTAGTTTTCCATTTTAAACCCCCACCCGAATTGATTGCGTAGAGATAAAAATCGTTCTCTCCTCCATCGCCACTTCCTACATAGATTGTCCCATCACTGGCAATAGCTGGCGAAGACTGAAATGTTTCAACTTTAAACTTCCACTTCGAACTTCCATTAGGGTTAGTTGCATATAAGTAGCTATCCAAACACCCCACATAAATTGTCCCATCGCTTCCAATAGCTGGGGAGGAACCAATGGAGCAGCCGATATCATTTTCCCAATTTAGGCTTCCATTAGAATCAATTGCATAAAAATTGCCTTTATCAGTTCCGATATAAATTGTCTCATCATTTGCAATTGCGGGTGAGGACTCAATCTCCCCTTCCATTTCAAATTTCCACTCTAGACTTCCATCGGGATTAATTGCATAAAGATAACCCGTACCACCTATACTTGAAATACAAGAAGTGTTGTCTGGTGCACAAATACCACCTATATAAATTGTCCCATCACTCGCAATGGCAGGCGAAATATCGACTCCTCCACCCCTCGGTTCAAATTCAAATTTCCATTTTAGAGTTCCATCAGAATTGACTGCATAAAGATAATGATCAAGACTCACCACATAAATTGTTCCATCATCTGCAATGGCTGGGGAGGAATCAATACTATCCTCTGTTCCAAACTTCCATTTTAGAGTTCCGTCATCAGATGAACTATTACACTCTCCATCTTCGCATTCATACCCGTCTGAGCACTCCCCACAGCTCCCTTCACATCCGTCATCCCCGCATGTTTTATCTATACAATTTGGAGTGCAATATGGGCTCTCTTCACCGCACCCTTCGCAAACTCCCCAACTAGTCCCA
>JAGVMW010000163.1 GCA_020053615.1 archaeon
CTCTTTTTTCATAATAGCTACAATGTAGCTAAACTAGTAAATAAACTTTTCTATACTCCAGAATATAAATCAAATCGCTTCAGAATAGTGAAGTATTACGAAAAAACGCAATCTTTATAAATAAACTCCTGTTTTAAGAATAAAGATAAGTCCGAGTTAAACGCGCATAGGACTCAAATGAGTAATAAATGAGTAAGTGTAGTTTAAGTGTATTTCTCGGATAATAATATTGATAATAATATTGATAATAATATTGATAATAATATTAATACTATAATAAATCAAGAGATTAAATCAATAATGGCTGACATAAAAACCGATGCAAATTTCAGGCACTTAGTCCGTATTGCAAATGTGGACTTGCCCGGTGCTAAATCTATTCGACTAGCTTTAACCCAGATAAAAGGTGTAGGAATAAATTTTGCTGATGCTATCTGTCAAGTTGCCGGTGTAGACCAGCGCGCAAAAACCGGTTATTTAAGTTTAGATGAAGTAGCCAGATTAGAAAAAGTTCTTAATAATCCCAGTGCAAGCGGATTTCCTGATTGGATGTTAAATCGCAGAAAAGATTATGAAACTAATGAAACTAAACATCTAATTACCGGAACACTTACTTTTGTGCATGATAATGATATTAAGAGATTGAAGAAGATTAAGAACTTGAAGGGAGTAAGACATTCTTTAGGATTGCCAGTCAGAGGACAGAAAACTAAAGCTCATTTCAGAAAGAATAAGGGTAAAGTAGTTGGTGTAACTAAGAAGAAGGTTGCTCCAGCTGCCGGCGGAGATAAGAAAGATGATAAGAAAGCCGGTGGAGATAAGAAAGCGGAGAAGAAGAAATAAACTAAGAAATAAGTGAATTACTATGGGAGATCCAAGAAAATCAAAAAAGCAGTACAAAACCCCGGCCCATCCGTGGATTAAGACTGAAATAGATGAAACTAAGATACTCAAGAAAGAGTATGGATTAACTAAAAGAAAAGAGATATTAGTAGCTAGTTCCTTCTTAAAAAAATACAAAGATATTGCTAAGAGATTAATTGCAGACAAGACTGCGCAAGGCGAGAAAGAAAAAACTCAGATGATGGATAAGCTGCAAAGATATGGTTTATTGCAGGCTGGAGCTAGTCTTGATAATGTGTTGAGTATCCAACTTAAAGACGTGTTAGAACGTAGAATTCAAAGCGTATTATTCCGAAAAGGAATGTGCCGCAGTATGAATCAGGCGCGGCAGTTTATTACTCATAGACATATAATGATTGGAGATAAAGAAATGACTGCGCCTTCTTATTTGCTTACTTCTGAAGAGGAAAGTAAGTTAGGATTTAAATCAAATTCTAGTTTATTTAATGTTGAACATCCGGAAAGAGTCAGCGTTCCTAAGAATACTGCTAAAGAGATAAAAGAAGAAGCTGTCGCTTTGAGAAAGAAACAGTCCTTTGGAAGAGGAGGATCTGGAAAGGGCGGCCAGAGAGGAAGAAGAGAAAGTGGTAATAGGGGAATGGGTAATAGGATGGGGAACCGAAGCGGCGGGAATAACAGCGGCGGCAATAAAGGAGAAAGCAAGCCTGAAGTTAAGAGAGGAGCTAAATAAACATGAGAACGGATAGTACTTCACAAGGTGCACAAAAGCCTCGAGAAAGGTTTGGAAGATATGAACAGAGATATGATACTCCAGGACAGAAAATTCGCTGGGGGATTGCTCACATTTTATCTACTTATAATAATACAATAATTACAGTTACTGACGTTACCGGCACAGAAACTTTAGCCCGGTCTAGCGGCGGACAGATGGTTACCGCAGACAGATTAGAAAGTTCTCCTACTGCTGCGTTGGGCGCAGCTAAGAAAGTAGCAGAGATTTTACGAGAGAAAGGAATTAATGGTCTTTATATCAAAGTAAGAGCTCGAGGCGGAAATAACATTTCCAAGAGCACCGGTCCGGGAGCGCAAGCAGCTATACGCGCTTTATCTAGAGAAGGATTCAGAATCGGAAGAATCGAAGAAGTAACTCCTGAGCCGCACAATGGATGCAGGATGAAAGGCGGAAGAAGAGGAAGGAGAGTATAAATCAATTATGTTAATATTTACAATTTACATTCATAAGACAAATCAGAGATAAGACAAATCAGAGGATACAAAAATGGTCCTAAAACTGGAAAAAATAAAAGAAGAACGAAAGAAGAACAAGTTATCATTCCTGCTCAAAGGCACTGATGAAGTTTTTGCCAATACTTTAAGAAGATTGATTATTGAAGAAGTTCCTACTTTAGCTGTGGAAGATGTAGAAATTAAAGATAATAATTCTGCTTTGTATGATGAGATGTTAGGATTGAGATTAGGATTGATTCCAATCAAGACTGACTTAAAGAGTTATGAATTGAAAGAGAAGTGCAAGTGTGCTGGTGCGGGATGCGCCAAATGTGAGTTGAAATTAACGCTTAAAGTAGGCAAGAAAGGTTATGTTTATGCTGAGGATGCGCACAGCGCAGATCCGGAATGTACTTTTGTGTATCCTAAGATGCCGGTTACTAAATTATTGGCGAAACAGAAAGTTGATTTGACTATGACTGCCGTTTTAGGATTGGGAAAAGTTCATGCTAAATGGAGTCCAGGATGGGCGTTCTATAAACGAGAGCCTTCATTCAAAATTGACGGAAAAGTAGCTGATGCAGAGAAGATTGTTAAAGCTTGTCCTTTAGGCATCTTTGAACAGAAAGGAAGTTCAGTCACTATTAATAAAGATAAGTTGTATGATTGTCATGAATGTTTACAATGTATTGATTTGGATAAAAATATCACTTTTGAAGAAACCGGAAATTTCATTTTCACTTTAGAAAGCTGGGGTCAATTAACCTGTAAAGAGATACTTAACCAGAGTGCAGATATTTTCCTAGCTAAAATCGAAGAGATGGAGAGTTTGATTTAGATATGGCAAAACGAACTGGTCCGAGCAACTATCAATTGCAATTATTGTTAGATCAACTTAGACCTGTCGCTCTTAAAAACAAGTTTTGGAAGAGAGTAGCGGAGGAAGTTAATAGGCCGACAAGACAGAGAAGAGAAGTTAATGTGTATAAAATTGATCAGTTTGCTCAAAATGGCGAGACGGTTTTAGTGCCGGGAAAAGTGTTGAGTGTAGGAGAGCTGACTAAGAAAGTGGATGTGGCGGCTATGAATTTTTCTGCTGGCGCTAAAGATAAGATCCTGAATGCTAAAGGCAAAGTTTTATCTATCGTTGAATTATTGCAGAAGAATCCGGAAGGAAAGAAAGTTAGAATATTGGGATGATTATACTAAAAGATATAAATAACTATACATTCACGAGAATATAACTATGACCAAAATATATAACGGCGAGGGATTAATCTTGGGACGAGTGGCTAGTGTTATTGCTAAAGAAGTCCTTTTAGGAGAAGAAGTTGTTGTAGTTAATTGTGAAAAAATGGTTATTAGTGGTAGGAAAACCAATACTGTTGCCCGTGAGAAATGGAAATGGGACCGCCGAGGGTATCCGTTAAAGAGTCCTAAGTACAGCCGCCGACCAGATAAGTTTGTGAGAATGACCATTCGTAGGATGCTACCGTGGAAGATTCCACGTGGTAAAGAGGTATTTCATAATATTAAGTGCTTCATTGGGGTTCCAGCAGGGATGGAAGGACAGAATATGATTCAGCCTAAAGGGGCACAGGCTAAGAAGTTGCCTACTTTGAATTATATGACTGTGGGAGAAGTATGCCACAGTTTAAGTGGAAAAGATTATTAGGTGAAAATTTATGAAAACCATCATTACTAAAGGAAAAAGAAAACAGGCCATTGCTCGAGCAGCATTGAGAGAAGGCAAAGGCAAAGTGAAGGTAAACGGAGTTTTGATAAATGATTATTTTAATCACTATTTGGCATTGAGAGTTATGGAACCTTTAATTTTGGCTGGTGAACTGGCTAATAAAGTTAATATTAATCTTAATGTTATGGGCGGTGGAGTGAGTGGACAAGCTGATGCGGTTCGTTTGGCTATCGCCCGAGCTTTAGTTGAATTTGATAAGAGTTTGGAGACGGTATTTGGCGAGTATGACAGATTATTGTTAGTTGCAGATGTTAGACAGAACGAAACATCTAAGCCAAACGATTCAAAGCCAAGAGCTAAGAGACAGAAGTCTTACAGGTGAAGATTCAATATTATTTAACATCATCAGGTCAAAACCTAGTTCATTAACGGAAGCGAGCTCGTCGCTGGGGTAAACTCGACTGCGGTCTCCTAATGTTGCTGATGCAACAGGTTGCCCCTACGGGGAAGCAGAGCAATCGATAATGACATAAGTGGTTTTGAAGATGCTAAATAAATATGAAATGAGGTACAAAATATGATAATACCTATTCGTTGTTTTAGTTGTGGCAAACCTATTGGGCACCTCTGGGAAGAGTTCAATGAGAGAAGAGAAAAAGGCGATGATACTAAGAAGGTTTTGGACTCTTTAGGTGTGGAGCGATATTGCTGCCGCGGCGTATTCTTAGGGCATGTAGAATTGATTGATATTGCCGGCGAGTTTAAGAGGGGGTAAGGTTGTTTTTATTGTATTTTTCGTATTTGTTTAGCATCATAAGGTCGAAATCCATTCGATTACGACATAGAGAGCGACAGAGGGTTGTCTCTTACGGAGATGTCGCTCTTATGATTTTATGGCGAGGATTTCGAAGATGCTAAACAAATACTATTTTTCTAGAAATATTTATAAAGTAAGCTAATCTTACTGTAAGACAGTAGGAGGTATACCATGACTATTGAAACTATAAGAATGTCATCTAAAGGACAGGTTGTAATCCCTTTCGATATCCGAGAGGAGATTGATGCACAAGAGGGAACATTGTTTGCAGTAATTGGAAGTGAAGATACTATTGTTTTGAAGAAATTAGAAACACCTTCCAAAGAGGAGATGATTAAGGGACTTGCTGCAATTGCCAAAGAGGGAAAGAAGCGTTTGCATGGAAAAGGGTTTAGTGAGGCTGATTTGCGGGCTAAGTGAAGATGGGAGTTACTTTTGATACTAATGCTCTGCTTTCATCTACTTTATGGGATGGCAGCGTAGCTCAGAAGTTGTTGTTTTGTTTGATTAGAAAAGAGATAGGATTGTTTACCTCTCCATCAATTTTACTTGAATATCAGAATGTATTAAAACGTGATTTCGAATATTCTGACGAAGAGATTGCTAAAATTATAGAGAAAATACTCTCTGCATTTAAACTTGTAGTTCCGAAGTATGTGGAAAGCTTAGAGGAGAGTTCTAAGTTCTAAGAAAGGGTTCTTATTCTGTTGTTTCCATGTTGTTATTAAACTCATCATTACTTCATTGGCCA
>JAGVMW010000202.1 GCA_020053615.1 archaeon
AGAGCTACGCGGATTGCACAAAAACATTGCTGTAAAATAAAATGAATGTGGGCGGCAGGAATTTCGTACAATTACTTGCATTCGAACCTGCGAAGGCACTAAGCCAATAGGTGTCTTGTAGTCATCGCATAAAGCTCATTACACCAATGGATGCCTAGCCTAAGCCTATCCCATTTGACCGCTCTGGCACGCCCACATTAAGAGAACTATTTTAACGGCTTGTTTTTATATCTTTCTGAGAAAAATGGCTTGGACGATAACAAACACAAAAACTTTACTTGTGTTTGTTTAGCATCTTCGAAACGCTCGAAGTTAATGTCGTTAGTCCTGCGTTCCCGTAGGGAGCATCCTGTTGCATCAGCAACATTAGGAGACTCGCAAGTCGAGTTTACCTCGCTACGGACATGCAATTGAAATCGTTAGCGTTTCGACTTTATGATGCTAAACAAATAACCTATCCCAATCCTTCATCAATCTCTTTGGCTACTTTCTGCAGCTCAGAGAAAATTGTGTCCATATCTCGTTTAATATCGCCGATTAAATTTTCTATATTCGCTTCTCTTAGAATATATCCTTCTTTTTCTTTCACCACAATTCCGGAATTCATTAATCGATGCAAGTGATGCACTACCGTTCCTCGAGTGAGATTTAACCGGCTGGCAATTTCATCTGAAGAAACCGCATGAGCATTGCGGGAATTCCTGACTAAAGTGATAAATATCCTGAAGCAGCTGCTGTCTTTATCGCGGAGGTTGAACAATCCCAAAGAGCCGCCCATCCATTGCAGCTCTTGGTTGATATTTCCTTTTCCTCCCCTTCTGACTTTGATAACGGTGATTTGCTGCGGCATTCTTGTTGGAAATGGAAAGGATTATTTAAACGTTTCTTGTGGAGTTAAGTTACTTTTGACAAGTAGTAAAATACCAAAAGATTTAAAAATAGGCTTACTTTTACAACTTAACATGACTACCACTTACGGAATCATCTCCGATATTCACTCCGTCCACCCGCAAATTGTAAAACTAGCCATAGATGTGCTGATTCAGGAAGGAGAAGCGGATAAATTAATTCTAAACGGAGATTTGGTGGGAGACCGATTTCAACCGTTGGATAATCCTCATTATCTTGCTGGGGTATTAAAACTAGCCGGAGAATCCGGAAAAGAGACTTACTTCAACTGGGGCAGCCATGAAATTATGGAAGAAGCTCGTCAAGTATCTCAATTTATGTGTTCTAAATACAAAAACTTAAATGATACTATAATTACGCCAAAAGTAGAAAAAGGAGATCATCATTTAATTTTTATCTTCGGCTCGGATTCTGCTTCTGAAGATGTTAGCGGCAGAAATTTTACTTTCGGAAAATTAACTGGAGAGGATAATAAATCATTAAAAACCGGCATCTACAAAACGGATAAAGGGCATATCAATTATACCAGTTTAGAAGATGTGAAAAAAACAGTCACTGAACCAGAAAAAACCATCGTAATTTCTCATGTTCCTAGATTATTTTTACAAGTCCCTTACGCAGTAGACATTGCTTATTTTGCAGTAAATGAGCAAGAAAGAAAACTCATCCCAGGAATAGCTTTAGAGCAGATAATCCGGCAGAAATCAGGACCTCAGCCGCCAGAAGTGATAGAACAAATTGCTCGTCACAATGGATGGACGTTCAAGCGTGAAAATAGAGGTAATTTAGATTTGTACCATCTGTTTAAAGAAACTGGAATAACTAAAGCGGTCAGCGGGCATTTTCATGAATCAGTACATCGAGCTCATAATCACTCCGGAACTCCAGTGGAAATGGGCAGATTCGTTTCAGAATTATTTTGGAATGGAAGTTATCTTGACGGATTGAAAGTCGGATTGCTATCAGTACACGAAGGGAAAGTAGCATATGAGAATATTGATTTGAGACCATATCTACCACAACCTAAAGAGAAAGGTAATGGATATGTAATAACTGTATGTAGAGCTTAATTTTGCGATTCTAAAATTTAAACCCTGCACTTTTCCGACTCAAAATACCAAAAATTTAATAGTTATCTGCTTTCTTAACACTTTCTGCATGAAAAAAGAAGTCCGAAAATATCTGGAACGCTATTGGAACTATTACATACATGAGAATTACGTGTATTGTGCTTTCCCTCGGATTTTTTATGAAGAAATCCAGCAGAAAGGAATCAACGTAAGAAAGAATGAGCTTTCCAAACACAAAAAAGAGTTAGAGCAATTTTGGAAAATTATAGAAGCTAAAAACTTAACCCCTCAATTCTTTGAGTTTGGAAGATTATTAACTTTAGCACGAAAAAGCTTAGGAGAGCATTCACTGAATTTTAATTCTAGTCCTGAAGAAGCAAAAAACTCTAATGAAAGTTGGGTGTTGGTGGAAGGAATTAATAAATTTGTTAAAGTTCTTCTGGAACAATCAGCATTTCTTTCTGCGTTATCTGTGAAAGAAGTTAAACTTGTTACAAAGATTCAGCGTTGGTCAGATAAATGGAAATCACAGGAGTTCTTTTTGGTAAAAGTACGTTTATCCAGTTCTGCCCTGCGGGACAGCTTGTTTCAGTTTGAAGGTTCTAAAGAGCAGGAACATTCCCCTTTGCTGGGACCTTGGAAGTGGTTCAAGAGGCAAGTAATGAAGAAAATTGGGAAGAGCAGTAAAGACTTTACTATTGCGGATGTGGAAACCGCTTTAGAGAAGTATCACTCATTTTTAGTCGCTAAGAAGCCATTCTCAGTAAGAATATATCAGAAAGTGAAGAAGGAAGAAGTGGAGATGGTTTAAGAGAAACTTGCTTAGGATTTGAACCTAAATGTTACATATTTCCACAAGCTTTATATACTAGTGATGTTTCTAGCTTGACTACGTTGACTTTAACTCAACAAAATGTGAGGAATAAGCTAAAATGACCCAAAATCATAATTCCGAAGAAAAACATCAAAATGCAGAGAAAATAGCTTCGTCAGAATCAACCTCTGCTCCAACACCAATTCCAACTCCTGAATCAACTCTTGAATCAACACCTGAACAGGAACTGCAGGAACTCACTGAACTATTAAAGCGCACTCAAGCCAACTTTGAAAATTACCGCAAGCAAACTGAAAAACGCATTGAAGAATTCCAGCAGTTCGCAACCAAAGACTTATTGTTACGAATACTACCCATTGTAGATAATTTTGAATTAGCATTAAAAACTAGCTGTGGCAGTGTAGAAGATTTACGCAAAGGAATCGAATTGATTTATTCGCAATTGTTCAACCTGTTGGAAGAAGCCGGATTGCAGCCAATTAAGTGCGAAGGAAAGTTTGATCCATATCAACATGAAGCGTTAATGAAAGTTGATTCTGATAAGCCGGAAGGAATTATAATTGAAGAATTACAGAAAGGATTCACTCTTAACGGAAAAATTATCCGTCATGCAAAAGTAAAAATTAGTTCAGGGAAGAAATAAATTTGTTTAGCACCATAAAATCGAAATTCACTTGATTCATTATCTAGCCGACAAGAGTAAACTCGACTGCGGTCTCCTAATGTTGCTAACGCAACAGGTTGTCTCTTACGGAGAACGTCGGCTTTCGGATTAAGAGCGAGGATTTCGAAGGTGCTAAACAAATATCCGGGAAGAAACCTGAAACTAAAAATTGTAAATAAATAATAAAAACGGAGGAATAAAAATGACAAATCCAAAATATAATGCAAGTGATTTAACCGAAGTAGCATCAAATATGTATCATGCTTTTACCGGTGACGAACCAGATGCAGCTATGAGAAGTAGAATTCAAGTAGGAGTGGAAGCCGCAGTAAAGCTATATGAAATTGACTCAAGATTATTATATGCTTTAAGTAATGTTGTAGCACCTTTAGTTGACAAACAATTTGAAAGATATGGTATTAAAAAAGATGAGAATCCCACCAGGATGATCTTCAAAAGCATAGAAGAATTATTTGAAAAAGATAAATCACACGAAAGAAAACTATAAACTCGGAGGAAAAATAAAATGACCAAAAATAATAATGCAGCCGGAAAAAACAATACAACTGGAGTAACCGTAGGAATTGATTTAGGTACAACTTTCTCAGCTATCGCCGTGATGGAAGGAGGCAAGCCAACTATTATCAGCAACGCTGAAGGAGCGCGAATAACTCCCAGCGTAGTAAATGTAAATGAAAAAGAAATTATCGTCGGACAAGTAGCCCGAAACCAAGCTATTGTTGATCCTGCGCACACAGTGCGTTCTATCAAAAGAAAAATTGGTTCAAATGAGAAAGTAGAAATTGATGACAAGAATTATACTCCTGAAGAAATTTCAGCCATGATTCTGCAGAAATTAAAACGAGATGCTGAGGCTTATTTAGGACAGCCGGTAAAGAATGCAGTTATCACCGTTCCAGCTTACTTTAACGACGCCCAAAGGCAAGCTACCAAGAATGCAGGAGAGATTGCCGGATTAAATGTATTAAGAATTATCAACGAGCCTACTGCGTCTGCATTAGCTTATGGATTGGACAAGCAGGAGAAAGACCACACTATATTAGTCTTTGATTTTGGAGGAGGTACGTTTGATGTTTCTATTTTAGAATTAGGCGGCGGAGTATTTGAAGTAAAATCTACCAGCGGAGATAATCGCTTGGGTGGAGATGACATTGATGAATTAATTATGAACTGGCTGATAAGCAACTTCAAGAAATCTACTGGAATAAATCTTAACAATGATCCCACGGCCATGCAGAGATTAAGAGAAGCAGCCGAGAATGCTAAGATTGAATTATCAGCTAAAACTAAAGTGGAAATAAATATTCCATTTATCACTGCAGATAAGAATGGACCAAAACATCTTAAAGAAGAATTAACTCGGGCTAAGTTTGAAGAATTAATCGTCGATATCTTAAAACGATTAGAGACTCCAGTAAAGAATGCTTTGCGTGATTCTGGATTGAGCAACTCGCAGATAAACCGAGTTATTTTTGTAGGAGGTTCTACTAGAATCCCTGCCGTTCAGGAATTAGTTAAGAAACTTACCGGAAAAGAAGGCGATAAATCCGTAAATCCGGATGAAGCGGTAGCGCTGGGAGCAGCAATCCAAGGGGGAGTATTATCCGGAGATGTTAAAGATGTATTATTATTGGATGTAACTCCGCTTAGTTTAGGAATAGAAACTTTAGGGGGCGTATTTACTAAAATAATCGATAGAAATACTACTGTTCCCACCAAAAAATCGCAGATTTTTAGTACTGCTGCCGATAACCAGACTGCAGTAACCATCAGAGTTGGCCAGGGAGAAAGACCGATGTTTACTGATAATAAACAGCTGGGACAATTTGACTTAACTGGAATACCGCCTGCGCCACGAGGAGTACCGCAAGTTGAAGTTATGTTTGACATCGATTCTAATGGAATTGTACACGTATCGGCTAAAGATTTAGGAACGGGTAAAGAGCAGAACATAAAAATTACCGGCTCAACTACCCTTTCCAAAGATGAGATAAACCGTATGAAAGAAGAAGCTCAACGGAATGAAACGGAAGACACTAAGAAAAAAGAGAAAGTTGATGCTGAGAACAATGCTGATTCAGTGATATTCCAAACTAAGAAAGTGCTGGATGAGTTCAAAGATAAAGTTGATGCTGACACCAAGAAAAAAATCGAAGAGAAGATTAAAGAATTAGAAGAAGCCAGAACCGCAGGAGAGCCAGTTGATATCAACAAAAAGATCGAAGAACTGAATAAGATTGTACAAGAAATCGGCACTAAGATTTACCAGGAAGCAGCGGCCAAACAACAGCAAAGTCAAGGAAAGAAAGGTGACGAGAATAATCCTGAGGAAGATGCTGATGGTGGCAAAGATGGCGACGAGAACGTAGTTGATGCCGAGTTCAAAGAGAAGAAGTAAATTCAAAATAATTTATTTTATTATTAATTATTGTTATTATTGATGTGCAGAAGTATGAACTACCCTTCCCTACAGGAATGCCGTGGACTATTTGAGGAGTATAAAGTACCCAGCACCATAAAAACGCATTGTGAAGCAGTACATAAAGTGGCTACGTTTATGGCAGAGGAATTGGCTAAAAATAAATTACAGAATAAATTATATGATGAGTTTAAGATTGATGCTCACTTAGTAAGTTCTTTTTCTTTATTGCATGATTTTATGAAAGCAGTAGTATTGGAACGATTAGGCGATGCTCCCTATTTTTATACTCCAACTGTAGAAGAGAAAGAAATGCACCAACAATTAAGACAGAAATTTGCTGGAATGTCAGAAACTAAAGTAGCATTTTTAATTTTGAATGATAAATATCCTCCATTTGCAGCATTGTTTCTAGAATTAGACGAATTAACCCGTAATCCTAATGTTCGGACTAGCAATGAAGCTCGTTTAGTTCATTATGTAGACTGGCGCGTACTGGGAAACAAAATTGTTCCATTGCAAGAACGCATGAGATATATTTATGAAAGATATAAAACATGGATTACAAAAAATAATTTAGATTGGAACGTTATTGTAAAAGACCAGGAAGAATATGAACGTAAGCTTTTTAACCAGCTTCCATTTAAGCCAGATGAATTACAAAATTATATTAAAATATAAAGAATACAAAGAATAATTACAACCATGGCTGACAAAGATTATTACAAAACATTAGGAGTGGAGAAAGGCGCCACTAGAGACGACGTTAAAAAAGCGTACAAGAAATTAGCCATGAAATTTCATCCAGATAGAGCTCCCGAAGCTCAGAAAAAAGAATACGAAGAAAAATTTAAAGAGATTAACGAAGCGGCTTCAGTTTTAGCTGACGATAAAAAGCGCCAGCAGTATGACCAGTTTGGCAGTTCAGCTTTCTCTGGCGGTGGTGGAGCGGGAGGAGCAGGAGCCGGCGGATTCCAAGGTTATGATTACTCGGATGTTATGTCGCAATTCCGCTCAGGGAATTTTGGTGATTTTGATGACTTATTTGAGCATATTTTTAGTAGAAACAGCGGAGGAAGAAGAGGAGTGCGGCAGAGAAGAGGGGCTGACTTGGGATATGAGACTGAAATTACTTTAGAAGAAGTATATTCCGGAGCTAAGAAAAGTATTTCGTTGAATAAATTAGAACGATGTTCTGATTGCGAAGGCAAAGGTGCGCATGAATTTGAGCAGTGCCATCATTGTGCTGGTTCAGGATATGTTAAAAGAACCCAGCGCACACCATTCGGATTATTTCAGCAGACTGGACCATGTCCAGCTTGTCAAGGGCAAGGTGCTTCACCTAGTGATAGGTGCTCCAAATGCGGAGGCGAGGGAGTAGTAAGAAAGAAAAAAGAAATTGAAGTATCAATCCCGGCAGGGGTGGAAGAAGGAATGCGCCTTCGAGTTAGAGGAGAGGGAGAAATAGGAAGAAATGGCGGTCCTTCCGGAGATTTGTATGTAATCCTTCATGTAAAAGAGCATAAAGTTTTTGTTAGGAAAGAACACGATTTACATCTTACCGTTCCAATTTCATTTACTCAAGCAGTATTAGGTGATGAAATTGAAGTACCTACTATCGACGGGAAAGCCAAATTGAAAATTCCTGCCGGTACTGCTTCTGAGACGATATTTAGAATGAATAACAAAGGATTGCCGGTGCTGGATACGCATGAATCTGGCGATGAGATGATAAAAATAAGAATTGAAGTGCCTAAAAAGTTAAATAAGAAACAAATTGAGCTGATTAAACAGCTTGACGAAGAGAAGCCTAATGTCAGTTTCTTAAAGAAGATATTTGGGTAATTATTTAACTTTCGTCATCAGCTTCTTTTATTTTAAATCAATCAAGATTAATTTACAAATTCAATTTGGCGGTTTTTATTTAATCTTAAGAGACCGGACTTGACTCCCAATTCCAGTGTGTAATATTCGGTAAGTAATTTTTCTAATTCCTGATGCTCTTTTATTAAAGTGCAGGCAGGATTTGTTTCTGTCAGCTTTATCGGTACTTCTAACGTAATTCTACTTTTAATAGATGGATGGGTTAGAGAATCTGGTTCTTCTAAGACTTTTTTCTTGATTTCTTCCAGTTTATCTGCATTTAAGTTCATTAAAAAAGCATCCTGGTGAGTCTGGTAAAGATTGATCAGTTTTTTCTTTTCTTTGAGAAGCGGAATTATGTATTGTTGAGAAGCTTCTGAGAATACTCTGGCATAAACAGCATATTTTAATAAAGCCGTAGAGAATATGTTTGAAGATGTGACTTCCACAGCAACTTGATCTGCCAGATATTCCCTGCTTTTGCTAAATGGAGAATAAAATAAGGAGAATATTTTATCTAAAATTGTCAATAAAGCATAACTAATCCAATTTACTATAACATACATCAAATGCCCAGACAGCCCTTGGTCGTGAAGTAATTGTCTCTGTAGTCCTAATGTCCGGCTAAAAGTTCCGATGACTACTCCGATTTTCGTGTCAGCATGGCCGAAATGACCAAGTTCGTGAGCCAAGATTGCTTTTAATTCATTAGTATTCAAATATCTTAAAGTAGGTACACCTAAAATCAAAGTTCTCCTAAAAACCCCATAGACTCCAATCTCGGTATGCGGCGAAAAGATGATTCTGTTCGGAGTTTTAGTTCCCACCTTTTTGGCTATTTCTTCTATCAGCTCAACTAATTTTGGCGCCGCTTCTTTTTGCTTAAGTTCCACCCCAAACGGCTTGTATGGTTTCAACCCTTTGAAGATTCCATAACCTAAAACTAAGCTAAGGATAACTAATGAAATGCCGATAATTGGAACTCTTTCTAAAATCCCAAATCCACCAATGAAAATCAATCCGCAGAATCCGATTAGAGAGGCGTATAAAACGACAATTAAACTCAAAAGAAACAAAGCATAAACATTGCTCCAGATTTTCTTGATCATCAAATCTTATAATCGGCGTTTATTTATAAAATTTTAGGATTTTGGGCACAGTCCGTTTTGTGAGTGATAGCACCATATCCACCTGAAAACAAGGACGGCTTTGTCGTCCTGTTTTCCTTTAATGAGATGCAACTATCGCA
>JAGVMW010000166.1 GCA_020053615.1 archaeon
ACGTTCTCCGTAGGAGGCAACCCTCTTGTCAGCTGGATGTTAAAATCTAAGAAGCTCGACCTGATGACGGTAACGCTTCACTTTACTGAAGTATTACTTTTCACCAATATCTTTAAATAACTCTTCTTTTTCTTAGTGATTATGGCAGCATCTAAACCGAAGCCTGTAGTTAAATCTAAATCTAAAGACAACATCATAGTCACCGCTGCTCTTCCTTATGCTAACGGCCCTATTCATATTGGTCATCTTCTGGAATACATCCAAGCCGATATCTATTCTCGCTTTCTAAAACTTACCGGCAAGAACGCGTTATACATCTGCGCTTCTGATATGCATGGAACTCCGGTAGAAGTAAATGCCCGAAAAGTTGGAAAAGAGCCGGAACAATTTGCATTAGAACTCTGGAAAGAGCATCAGCAGGATTTTGTCAGTTACTTAATCAATTTTGATAATTATTACAAGACTCATTCTCCGGAAAATAAAGAAATTTCCGAGTTTTTCTACCGCACTTTAAAGCATGCGGGGCATATCTATCGCAAGAAAGTTCAGGTTATTTATTGTCAAAATTGTAAGCGTTATCTTCCGGATAGATATGTTAAAGGAATTTGTCCATACTGTAAAGCATTGGAACAATATGGAGATGTGTGCGAGAAATGCAGCAAAGCATTGAAAGGAGTGGAGCTAATTGAGCCTAAATGCTCTTTGTGCGGTAAAACTCCAATCCAGAAAGAAAGCGAGCATTACTTCTTTAAATTGAGTTTGTTTGCTAAAAAGTTACAGAAATGGTTTAGTGCTCCTAAATCCAGAATCCAGCCGGAAGTTAAGAATTGGCTGAATGAATGGATGAAGAAAGGGCTGGAAGATTGGTGTATTTCCCGTGATGCGCCTTATTTCGGATTTGAAATTCCTGATTCAGAAAAAGAAACTGGTGATAAAAAGTATTTCTATGTATGGTTAGATGCTCCGATTGGATACATTTCTTCTACTAAGAATTATACTGATGCTCATGGACAGAAATGGGATGATTACTGGAAGAAAGGGCAGGTGGAGCATTTCATCGGTAAAGATATTGCTTATTTTCATTTCTTGTTCTGGCCGGCGATGCTGATGGCAGTTGGGATTCCTCTGCCTAAATTAACCGTGCATGGGTTTATTACCGTTAACGGAGAGAAGATGAGCAAGAGCCGGGGAACTTTTTTTACCGCTAAAGATTTCCTGAAATTGTATAATCCAGAAGCACTAAGATTTTATTATGCGTATCATCTAAATCGGTCGCTGGTTGATGTGGATATTAATTTTGAAGATATGAAATCGGTAGTTAATACCGTGCTGGTGGGAAATTTAAGTAATTTTTGTTATCGAGTGCTTATGTTTGCCGAGAAGAATTACGGTGAGGTTGATATAATTGCTAAAGACAAGAAATTGATTGATGAGGTTAAAGTTTTGGTTAAAGAGATTCATAAAAATTATTCCGAGATGGATTTTAGATTAGCGTTGCGGAATATTTTGAAAATTTCTGATATTGGAAATATTTATTTTCAGAAAGCCGAGCCGTGGAAGAATCCTAATAGTAAAGAGAGTAAAGCCGTAGTAGGTTTGTGTGTTGCTCTTGCCAGAAACTTGGCGATCCTGGTTAGCCCAATTCTACCCGAATTCAGCCGAAAAGTAGCAGTGGCTTTTTGGGATGATATTTCGTCGTGGAATTGGAAATTAGGGGGATGGGTATGGAAAGGTAAACTTGCTCCGGTGGAAATGCTGGCGGATAAGATTGAGAAAGTTCCAGAAGCTCAGCAATTTCCGCTACGTTTAGTGGTGGGAAAGATTATGGAGGTTAAGAATCATCCTAATGCTGATAGTTTATATCTGATGAAAGTTGATTTAAGTGGTGGAGTTGGGATGAAGCAAGTTGTGGCTGGATTGAAGAAGTATCTTAAACCAGAAGAGTTGCAGGGAAAGAAAGCCGTATTCTGCGCTAATATGAAACCAGCTAAGTTAAGAGGAGAGATGAGTGAAGCGATGATTCTTGCTGCTGGAGATGAACAGAAAGTTGCGCCTTTATTTGTGGCTAAGTCTGAAATTGGTGAAGAAGTTTGTTTTGAAAGTATGACTAATTCTACTGCTGAGGTTACGTTTGAAGAGTTTTCGCAGTTGAAGATAATTGTAATTGAGGGTAAAGTTGTTTACGAAGGGAAGAAGTTGAAGACTAGAAGTGAGGAAGTTTCTGTTGCAGGTGTTAAGGAAGGGGCGAGAGTGAGATAAGGGTAATATTTTGAAGTAATTTGGAAAGTTAATGGAAGAAAAGCTAAAGAGAAAGAGAGGACGGGAAATATGAGCTATAAAGAGAAAAGAAAAGAGGAAATTAAACTTCTGGTTGAGAAAGAGTATCATCACTTTCTTTTGGAGATTAAAACACGAATCAAAGAAGCCCAATACTCTGCTTTAAAGACAGTAAACACAGAATTAGTTCAGCTTTATCAAGATATTGGTAAGAAAATAGTAGAAAAACAGGAGTGGGGAAAGTCCATTGTAGAAACTTTAGCAAAAGACTTACAAAAAGAATTTCCGGGGATAATGGGCTTTTCTTCTAGAAATCTTTGGAATATGAGAAATTTTTATCTTACAATCAAAGACAATGAAAAACTGCAACTATTGGTTGCAGAAATCAGCTGGGTAAAGAATTTGATTATTATGGAAAAATGTAAAGATGTTCTTGAAAAAGAGTTTTATCTTAGGATGACTAAAAAATTTGGCTGGACAAAAGATGTTTTAATTCATCAAATTGAAAACAAATCTTATGAGAAATACTTGTTGAATCAGACCAATTTTGATAAAACTGTACCTATAAAATACCAAAATCAAGCTAAATTAGCTGTGAAAGACGAATACACTTTCGATTTTTTGGAACTTGGAGAAGAACACTCTGAGAAAGAACTCGAAACAGCTTTGATGGAGAAAATCCGCCGTTTTTTAATAGAAATGGGTGGGCTTTTTTGTTATATTGGGAATCAATATAGATTAGAGGTTAATAACAAAGAATATTTCATAGACTTGCTTTTGTATCACCGCAAGCTAAAATGTTTGGTTGCTTTAGAACTAAAAATAGGCGAATTTGCACCTGAATTTGCCGGAAAGATGCAATTTTATCTTTCTCTGTTGGATGATACAGTAAAGCTAGATGGAGAAAATGCTTCTATTGGTATTATCATCTGTAAAAGTAAAGACAGAACAATTGTAGAATACGCTTTAAAAGAATCTAAAAAGCCCATCGGTGTGTCTACCTACAAATTAACTGCACAATTGCCCAAGAACTTGTTAAAATATCTTCCTTCAACAGAAGAAATTGCAAGGAAATTAAATGACTTAATTTAAACTGAAAAATGGTTAGGGTAAGTAAAAGTTGTTAAATTCAAAATGCAATATTTCATCTTTTCCGACGTCCATTCTAATTTGGAAGGGCTAGTAGCATGCTTGCGCGATTATGTTAAGCATGGTAAACCTAGCGAAAGAACTAAAGATAAGATTGTTAAAGTATTAGAAGAGGAAAGATTAGGTGTGCGAAGATTAATTTCTGCTGAATTAGGCGGTGATGATACTGTTATTTGTCTGGGAGATGTGGTTGGCTATGGTGCGGATCCGGTGAGGTGTGTGGACATAACTATAGCAGTTGGTGATTATTTTATTGGTGGGAATCATGATTTAGCGGTTGCTCATAAAATTTTTGAAAGTAATTTGAAGCAAATGAAAGACCAATGGAAGTGGACGTATGAACAGCTTAATGGAACTGATAATAATTTATCTAAAGGTAATGGGCATCTTTCTAAACTTGCGGATATTTCTTCAGTTATATTGCAGGATTTTAATCCTGATGGAAATGGTTCACCCAGAAAATTGAGATTTACTCATGGAATGCCTACGGTGCCACAAGAGTTTTATTATTTTCATTATGATACGATGGAGGTAGAACGATTTTTTGAATCGGAGATGTTCTTTGACGTGATAGCTTTTGTTGGGCACAGCCATGCTCCTGCGGTGGTGGTTAGAAATGAAGGAGTATACTCTCCTGATTTAAATTATAAAGTGATTTCGATGTCTCCAGATAAAAATCTAGAACGAAGTATAGGTTGTTTTAATACTTCCAAAGAAGAGCGGGTGCTGGTGGGCGTTCCTAGCGTAGGTCAGCCCAGGGATAAATTCACGCAGACGGGATATTGTATTTATAATTCGGAAACGCAGGACATTACTTTTAGGAGAATTCCTTATAATAATAGACGTGCGGCGCAGAAGATAATGGAGCGAAGAGATGATGAATGGTGCGCCAGTAGATTGATGATGGGAAGATGAATTGGTTTTGGAGCATACTAATTGGCAGTTAGTATAGTTTGAAAGTTATATTAATTTCTTAGTGATTGGAAGAAAATAAAAAAGAAAATAAAAAATTAAAATTTCAAGCCTACATATCCGCCTAGATTGTAAGTTGTTTGACCTTCTTCTCCTAGTTCAACAATATCTCCGGCGGCACCTACTTGAAGCTTATCGCCAATCGTTACTCCAGCTCTTAGTCTTTGTTCACTGAAGTCATGTCCTTTTGAACTGAAATCAGTAACATCTTCCACGCTAAAAGTTAATCCTAATTCTGGTGTTAACTTTGGTGCATAACTTACACTTGCAATTACTTCACCATAAAACGGTTCAGTTAGGCTAGAGGTGGCTAAAGCATACATTCCAACATCTCCCACTGCGTGGAAATACTGTACTCCTGCTCTAGGCATTGCTCCCAATCCAGGAATATACTGAACTTCTAATACTCCATCTAATCCACCTACTACTTTATGCGTTAGATCTACTAAACCAAAATGTCCAACTTGTTTAGCATAGTCTACTTTAGTTCTTTCTCTAGCAAAAACTCCAATTTCAGGTGTTAATGCTCCACTCACTTTTAAGTCTTGGACACATTGTTTTTCTCCGCACATAGCTTCTATACTTCCACTTGCAGCTTTAGCTGGAGCTATTGATCCTAAGGCTAACCAGCATGCCGCTACCATACTTACCAAACTTTTTTTAATTCCCATTTTTAGGCACAGTCCGTTTTGTGAGTGATAGCACCATATCCACCTGAAAACAAGGACGGCTTTGCCGTCCTGTTTTCATTTAATGAGATGCAACTATCGC
>JAGVMW010000061.1 GCA_020053615.1 archaeon
GACTGTGCCTGTCATCCATCAATTTTAAATACCACCTATACTATTAAGAGTCAAATATTAAAAATATTCAGAGGTGATTATGATGAAAAAAAATAAAATTTGCTTAATCTTAGTATGTTTGGGTTTAGTATTCTTGTTGTTACTAACTTCAATTTCTCTGGCTCAGGGTGAGTTTAAAGGAGCTCCAGAAAATGAAGCCGAGTTAAATGATGCTGAAACTGATAGCCCTTACGCAGAAGAGTTCAATAAAGTTGTTGAGGAAGATATATATAGCGATGTGGGAGAAGTTGAATTGGAAGGAGAAGCGGGATTAACTCCGGATAGTAGCTTCTATTTTCTGGAAAGTTTAGTTGAAACAGTATTAGTCGGTGATAATCCGGAAACGGCATTAAAGTATAAAGAAGAGAAAATTCTGGAAGCCAAAGAGATGATTGAATCAGGAGATAAAGAAGCTGCTAAGAAAGCTTTTGATAAAGCGGGAGAATACAATGAAATTATCCAGAAAGAAGTTTCGCCGGAAGTGGAATTAAAAGTGAGAGAGAGCAGTAAAGCGGTAAAAAAAGTCCTGAACTCATTTGAATCTGAGCTGGAAAATAATCAATGGAAAGATGTACAGAAAATGGTTGCCGAAGGCCTTAAAGAAGAAGACAAAATCGCCCTGACCGCTAAGATTTCTAAACAGATTGAACAATTATGCCGGACGTTATCGGAGCTAGACCCATTAGAATATTCCAATATTTGTAAAACTGATGCTGACGCTCCTAAATGGAAGAAAGAGCTGGATCGAAAACTCACTGCCGAACAGGAAAAAGAGGCCAGAGAATTCTTTAACATTATGTCTGAGTGCTTCCAAAACCCGGAGAAATGTCGCTGTGAAGATATTTCTGTCAAGCCTTTTGCCGAAAGATGCAGTGAATTCGCCCCTTTAGCTGCAAAATGCAGCACTGGAGACAAAGATTCTTGTAAAATGATGGATGAGATTGAAGATCCCATTGACTTACTTCCAGATTATCTGCAGAAAGTAATGGAAGATGTTGAGGATAAATATGGTGATGCCAAGCATGAATTATCTATTCCGTCAGAATGTGTGGAAGCAGGAGCCACTAGCAGGGAAGCTTGTATGAAAGTTATGTTTAAGGTTAACGCTCCTCCAGAATGTTCCGAAGCATTAGAATCGGGAAAAATTAATCCCACAAACGAGCGTGAAGCAAGAGAAGCTTGTGAAAAAATTATGTTTAATTTAGATGCGCCGGAAGAATGTATTGATGCGGGATTGGAAGACTTTC
Source organism: archaeon (assembly GCA_020053615.1). Classification (GTDB taxonomy): domain Archaea; phylum Nanobdellota; class Nanobdellia; order Woesearchaeales; family GW2011-AR9; genus JACRPH01. The sequence continues at coordinate 1,287 of JAGVMW010000061.1, forward strand.
GAGAGTGTGAAACTTATATGTTCAAGTTGGATGCAGCACCAGAATGTATTGAAGCGGGTCTTACTGGCTCAAGTAAAGATGACTGGAAAAAATGTGAGACCATAAAGTTCAAGCTGGATGCTCCTTCGGAATGTATTGAAGCTGGACTTACTGGTTCAGACAGAGATGATTGGAAGAAGTGTGAGCTAATTCGATTTAAACTGGATGCTCCGCCAGAATGTATCGATGCTGGGCTTACTGGTTCAGATAAAGATGATTGGAAAAAATGTGAAGCTATCCGTTTCAAGATGGATGCTCCGCAGGAATGTCTAGATGCAGGCTTGGACGGTTCGGGAAAGAATGATTGGCGAAAATGTGAAGTGATTAAGTTTAAGTCAGAAGCGCATCCGGATTGTCTGGCAGCTGGTTTGACCGGTGAGGGGAAAGATGATTGGAAGAAATGCCAAGTGATTCAGTTTAAAGCCGAAGCTCCGCAGGAATGTTTAGACGCGGGTCTGACTGGTAAAGGAAGAAGAGATTGGGATGAGTGCAATAAAATCCGGGAGAAGATTGATAATCAGAAAGGACAGCAGAGAAAAGACTGCGCCCCGGATGAATTACATGTTTGCGATGATAAAAATCTGAATTGCAAGTGCGTGAAAGGAGAGCCGAATGACCAACAGCAGGATAATCAGAAAGATGATTATAAAAAAGATTACAAAGACTACAAAGAAAGCGAGTGTAAAGACGGCTGTAATCAGGAGTGTCCGGGAGCTTCACGAACTGATTGTGTGAATGGTAATTGTAAGTGTTATTTTGAGGATGATTCTGATAACCAAGATGATCAAGGAACTAATCCTCCTAATGAAATTAGCCCGCCTAGTCCTCCTAGTGAAGGTACTGGAGAAAGTCCTAGTACTGGTCAGGGGATAGCTATTCCCCCTTCTGTAGGGGATGGAGAAAACGCTGATATCGGAGCGGGAGCAAATGATGGAGCTTCTTCTGGTGATTCAGGAGGAGATTCCGGCAATGATGACAGTAATGAAGGTAGTTCTGGTGGTTCTGACAGTAGCTCAGGTTCAGAAGGAGGCGATTCTGGAGGGGATTCCAGCGCTAATTCTGGTGGCTCAGATGGAGGAGGGATTACCGGCGGAGCAGTTTTTGGTCCTGACTTTTGGGAGAAGTTAAAAGGTTGGTTTAGTTAGGCTTTCACATAACGTCGGAAATTCCTAACACTTATTTTACATCAAACGGCTGTCCTCTTAAGGCATCTTCAGTTTTTGTTCCGATATTTATTTTTAGATTGTTCCATTTCTTTCATTACATGAACGGAAGTGATTGTTGTTGAGGTTCTGTCTTTCCTTGGGCTTTATCCAACAATTTCCTTGCCTTTTCATACTCTGAAGATTCATCTTCAATTATAGCATAATCAAAATCATGTATTGACCATACTCCTTTTTTCTCAGAACTTGTGACTAATTCGCGTAGGTCATAACCAAGAATGTGTTCTCTGGCTTCTACATAAACTCTACTCTTTCCCCTGTGATAACAAAATACCATTAATTCATCTCCCGGAAGAACATCTCCTTCATTAACCTCTTTTCCAAGTATGTTTTCTAAGTCATCATATTCTAATCCAACTTTAGTTTCGACAACCATTTTAGATAGCTTTTTCTTTTACGTATTTTAGAATTAACATTCCCAGTTCGCCTAATTCTTCATCACTAACAACTGCTCTTTGAGTAGATGTTAATTTGCAAAGTGAAACTTCTGGCTTAACATAACCCGGAATAAACCTGGCATTGTCAACTTCAGGAAAAGTCGCCAATTCTTGTGCCAATAAATCAAGAAGAGAGTATCTTCCAGTAATTCCTTTAGCTGCATTCCCTGTTTGTGAATAGTCCGCTTTCATGGATACAGCTTCGTATTCCCAAGAATTCCATTTTCCATTGCATCCAAACCTAATTTTCTTAACATTGTATTCTGTATGTGCCATTTTACTTGAAAGTAGTAACCAACTTATATAAACCTTTCGGTTTTACTCCTCTATATGCGAATATATAATCAAACCTGGTGGAAGAAGCTGTTTGGGAAAGAACATCATGAGAAACCAGTTGATTCTTTGAGTGATATTGAAGCAGTAGGAGAGTTTCTTCTGGGAGTAAATAAAGATAGAGCTAAGTTATTACAGCAGTTAGAAGAGCTGGAAGAACTGGAAAAAGAACGCAAAGTAGGCACTTCAGGAGTGGTGCAAATAAATCTAGAAGCACAAGCGTTAGTTTTAGATAAGTTACTGCAAACATATGGCGATTTCCAGAATGATGTAGATATTAACGGATTAAGAATAAAAATGATTTCTCGACAGTTCTTAAAAGAAGCGGATAAAGCTGGATTGAAAGATTTAGTGCGAGAGAAGAAGCAAGAGCAGAAGTGGAAAGGCTGGTGGTGAAATGATTTCTGCGTTTTTGTAGGTGTAAGAAAAGGGTGTTTTTTGCGTTGTTGTAGTGCTTGATTGAGCTTAAATCTGCGCATTTAATTTATTTACTCCCTGATTTCTGCGATTATGTAGGTGTAAGAATTTAGGTAAAGTTTATATAGGTACTCCAACTTAACAAAGAAATGTTCTTGCAAAAAAGGGTGATAAACGGAATTACTTATACTTACTTAGATCATAGTTTTCGCATTGGAAAAGATATTAAAAAAGTTTCTCTAATTCTAGACCAGAACCAGCAGGATTATAATGAAAAAGCAATTGAGAAGATTGCTGCTGCTCGGGCAACGTACTTCATAAAAAACTTTCAAACCTATTTTTCAGAAGAAGAGATAACTCAAATCGAAGCAGAAAAACTCTTTTATCAAATATTCTTTAATTCATTAGAAAAAAAGTTCCAAGAAGAAATATGGGATGAATATTTACGTTTATTTTTAGCAAACAGCATGGAATTAGAAGGCTCAACTATAACTCCTCAGCTAGCTGAGAATATTGATAATAAAAAGAAGATAATTCTGCCCGAAGCTGAAGTTCAATTGTATAACAATTCTAAGAACACTTTCAAAGAAATGATGAGCGCCGAACTAAGGTCTGTGATTCAGTTTAAGCAGTTTCATAAACAGATGTATGATGAAATCATTCCAGATGCAGGAAATTTCAAGAAGATGTCGAACACGTTTGGCTACACTGAAAAAGCGAAAACTATCCCTCCTGAAGAGATAAGGCTTGAATTGAAGAATACACTTAAAGCTTATCAGAATAAAGGAGTATATCCATTTCTAAAGCCGTTGTTATTTCACCTCAATTACCAAAAAGTTCATCCTTTCACTGACGGAAACAGCAGGTTTGGGAGGATGATTTTAGTGATACAGATGTTTAAGCAGGGTTATCCTCCATTAATCTTCAAAGGAGATATGAGTTTTCAAATCAGAGAAACTCTAGTTGAATACATTAATCGTAACCACTTGGATTTCTGCAGGTTATGTTTGGAACAATATTTGCAAACTTCCAAGAAGTTCTGGAGACCGATGATTAAGAAATATTTGTATTAAACCTTACGCCTGTGTAAACACTCTATACTTCTCCTTCCCTTGCATCTCTGCTATAATCCTCTTCACTACCGCCTGCTTTGGATCTGGCAATAGCTTTACTCGATTTTTCAAATCCTCAAAGCTTTCAAAAGGCTTAATTTTTCTCGTTTCCAGTACTTCCCACATGTGTTTCTTTCCGAATCCAGGAATTAACTCTAATTGATGCATTCTCATGCTTAATGGTTGAGCCTTATTGAAGAACTCTATGAAACGTTTTTCATCTTCAGAAACATATTTTTCAAGTACATGTGGCAGCTCATTTTTGGCCGTAGCCGTAAGTCGTTCCATGGGAATCTTGCCTTTAGTATGATGAATCTCTTCTCGCTTGCCTTCACCGATGTACACTTCTTGGTACGGCTGCAGCTGAAACCCTTTTTTGGGTATAAGTTCAAGTAAAGTAAGGAAATTCAACCCCAAAGCTTGCACTATCGGTGTCTTCATATTACTATCATCAAAGGGATAACCGTGTTCCAAATAGTCCAATACAATCGCTTTTTCTTCGCGGACAGTTTGCTTTTGAAATTCCATTTTAGTAAGGTATTATGCTTAAGTTAATAAAAATTGCGGTTTAATTTTAGAACTACTGCTGACTTTTACCATTCACCCCTCTTTTTATTCTTTCACGAACTTAGAAACAACCTCAACAATACTGTCTTGGTCTTTCTTGGATAAAGTAAGAGTGTAAGCTTGAATGATAACTTTAAGTTCATTAGCATCTTTAGGCACAAAATCACTGATTTTAGCGATAATTTCTTCTTTTAAACGAGTAACTCCCAACTCAACCAGCTTTTTATGTAATTCTTCTCTTTTCTTTTCGGATAAAGGGGGGAAAGTTTCGACATATTCTTTGGCTTTATTAGATAAGAAGTTCATTTGAGTATCTCTTTTTTCAATTTTAGCTAGAATATCTTTTACTTCTCCTAATGATAATGGCTTCTGCTCGATGAACTGTGGATTAACCATGTTTATAGCCTCTTAAGATGGATTGGATGTACAAACAGCTTCTTTTCTTTATTGCCGTCAGTGAATTTGATGCCATAGCAGTTTCCACGTTTTCCGTTGATTACTCCAGTTTGTCCATGGAATCTAGGATAGAAACGTCCTTTCTGCACTCCTGGATGTATAACTAAGCCGACGGTATCTCCGTCTTTAAACTCTTGGAAATACTTGCTTAAAGAAATCTTGCCTTTTTCTTTATAGCCCAATTTAAGTTTATATCTAGTCTTTCTTAAAAATGAACCTACTCTTTGTCCCATGTTTGTATAGAATTTGAGGGATATTTATAAAGATTGCGAATGTGATTAGGTTATTTTTGGTTTAATCTCTTATTCACTCACACTTTCTCCATCCAAGCTTCAAACTGCTCCTCTTTGACTTTGAACTCGCCTTTGTGCGGCAGCGACTTAACTAAGTTTCCAGAAACCAACTCCATCTTTTCTGCGCCTACTTTCTCTTCAATATTTAATGCAAACGGCTTCAGTCTCTTGACCATTTCTGCACTGCATCTTAGAATTAAATTTATTCTATCCAACTTTTCCATTCCTGCTTCTTTGCGCAGCAATTGAATATTTCTCATAACTTCTCGAGAATAACCTTCACTTTCTAACTCAGGAGTTCTTTCTGAGTTAACATAAGCATACCCGCCGCTGAAAGCACTTTCAAAGAAAGGAGCAGGAACTTCATGCTCAAATTGCAGCATATCTCGAGTTACTTTGATTTCTCTTCCTTCTAATTCAAAGCGATGTACTCCCTCTTTTTCCAAATGTCCTAATATTGTCTCCGGGCTGTCGATAGTTAATTTAGCAATTACTTGTCCAGAAAGCTCGGCGAAAGCAGGACCGATTTTTCTTCCGTCTGACCGCATCTTAATTTTCAATCCAGGAAGTTGAGCTACTATACGAACTGATTTAGCATTAGTTTGTTTTTTGATGATTTCGGAAAGTTTTTCCACCGCAGCAATAGTTTCTTTTTTAGTTGTAACTATTACCACTTCTTTAACCGGCCATTTTAACCCCAACTTAGCTCTCTCTCGGGCACTAAGAGCAGCCTGGAGCACTTCCATAACCGTTCCCATTTCCAATTCCAGCTTCTCGTCGATTTTGTTTTCTTCGCACTTGGGCCAGGAATAATGTGAGATGCTCTCTTCAGATAAATTAAATTCTTCTTTCAGATTAAGATAAATAGTTTCAGTAATAAATGGGCAGATAACATTAAACATCTTCAATAGCTTGAACAAAACTGTAGCAATGGTAAACATACATACTTCTTTCTCTTGATCTTCTCCTAAAGAACTTTTATCTCTCACCATCTGGATGTAAGTGCGGCTTAGTTCTAGATAAAGTTCTTCCATGGGCTTGATGGTTTCGTCAAATTTATACATTTCAAACAATTCAGTAACTTTCTTTATCGTAGAGTTCATCTTAGAGATGATATATTTTTCTTCAGAACTCATCAAATTGTACATGATTTCTTTTTTGGAGAGGAAAGGATTAGCTTTATTTTCTTTAGCGAGATTTATCAGCAACTTGTGCACGTTCCACAATATCTGCAAGTAGCGAGCTTTAGTAGTACATTCATCCCAGCTGAAATTTATATCTATGCCGGCATTATTCTGACACATATAGTATCGCAATACATCAACTCCATGTTTGTCTATCAATTCGTATGGAGAAGTAATGTTGCCTAAGCTCTTGCTCATCTTCTTTCCATCAATATCATTCAACATTCCATGCGCATAAACATTCTTAAATGCATTCTTCCCAAAGAAAATGTATGAACAGATAGAAAGCATGCTGAACCACAACCTAGTTTGTTCCTTAGCTTCTAATATGCCATCAGCAGGATACCATTCTTTGATTAATTTAGCATCATTATTTAAGCAATTCCAACTAGTTGTTCCGGCATCAACCCACACATCAATGACGTCAGGAACGCGCTGCATTTTCTGTCCGCACTTGCAATTTAATTCTACTTTATCAATCCAGGGAATATGTAAATTTTCAGGTATAATTCCACCGTTCTTTTCTAATTCTGCCCGAGAACCGATAACTTTAATCTCTTTACATTTAGTACAGGTCCAGATAGGCAGCGGAGTTCCCCAATATCTTTGTCTGGAAATAGAATTATCTTTCAGATTTTTAACCCACGCTTCATAAGAATTATTAGATATCTCCGGAACCCAATGCACTTTTTTATTTCCTTTTAGTATCTTTTCTCTCAAATCCTCAATCTTAAAGAACCATTGGTTAGTCAAGCGGAATACTACCGGCTTATGGCATCTCCAGCAATGGGGATATTCATGTTCGACTTTAGTAACGCTGATAATGGCATGTTCATCTTTTAACGCTTGAGTGAATTTAGCATCATCAACTTTAGCTCTCCAGCCTTTGAATTTATCCATTTCCTCTTTGAAGTAGCCTTTCTCATCCAGCAAGTTGAACGGAGGAATTTTATATGGTACGCATGCTTCTTGGTCCTCAGGACCGCAGCCGGGAGCGCAGTGTACTAAACCCGTACCGGCGCTAGTATCTACGTAATGCTCGTTAAGAATCACCGTATGTATTTTCTTATGCTTCTGTTTTAATTCAGCAAATTTCGAGATGTGCTTTTCAAACGGATGGATATATTCTAATCCTTCTAATTTTGTTCCTTTAAATTCTTCCAATACTTTTAGTTGTTTTTCAGCTACCGCCTGTACCACCGCACCGGCTAATGCTTTAGCGAGGTACCACACTTCTTTAGCTGAGTTTCCTTTAGCTCCTTTCTCTTTAACTTCCTTCCCTGCAACTCCTCTCTCTTTAACTTCCGCTTTAACATAATCTAATTCCGGATTGACCATTACGGCTAAGTTGAATGGTATAGTCCAAGGAGTGGTAGTCCATACGATTAAATATTCGTTTTTCTTTCCTTTGACTTGGAATTTTACAAAGATAGAATCTTCATTGACGTTTTGATATTCACATTCGTGTTTAGCAATAGCAGTTTCACAATACTGGCACCACGTCATTACTTTTTCGCCATAATACAGGCGCTCTTGTTCATGAGCTTTTTTTATTAATTGCCACTCACCTTCTATAAATTCAGGCTTGATTGGTAGATAAGGATTAGATAGGTCTAAAGTAATTCCCCAGCGTATTAAATCTTGAGTCATGGCTTGGGCTTTTTCTTGACAGAACTGCTGGCATTCGGTGATGAATTTGTCCAAACCAAACTTTAGTATGTCTTCTTTGGTCTTCAGCCCGAATTTGTCCATAGCTTTGTGTTCAGTAGGCAAGCCGTGCATATCAAATCCGTTCCTATCCCAGATATTACACCCTTGGGCTCTGCGGTAACGGACCATAATATCTTTCAGTGCATAATTCCACGCGTGTCCTAGATGAAACTTTCCTGAAGTGTACGGCGGCCCGTCTAAAAAGTAGAATTTGGGACCTTTCTCATACTTCTTTCTGAGCTTTTCAACGGTTTCATTCACAGCCCAGTATTTAACTATTTGAGGTTCAACTTCAGTAGCGGTATAGTTCTGGAACTTCATGGTATGGTAGAGAAAAGAGCGAGTTTAAAAATATATCTGAAACGGCACAGTCCGTTTTGTGAGTGATAGCACCATATCCACCTGAAAACAAGGACGGCTTTGCCGTCCTGTTTTCATTTAATGAGATGCAACTATCGC
>JAGVMW010000001.1 GCA_020053615.1 archaeon
GGACAAAAGTTTTAGTTTTACAGATGTTACCTCTTTTGTCATAATGAAGGACCTTAATATTAAAAGGGCCTTTGCTTTTGATAGAGAATTCATCCAGGCAGGAATTGAGTTGATAGAGTAACCATGAAGAAAAGATTACCCGTAGCCAAGAAACTTTTGGATTTCCAAGATGTCTTAAGAGAGGAACTCAAAGACAAAGAATTCAAAAAATACTATGAGGAAGAAGGCAAGAGACTGGAGATCGGTTATAAGATTGCCAAACTTAGACACAAAAAATGAGAAAAGTTGATAATTACATTAAAGAGAAGATAAAAAATGACCCGGATTTTAAAGTGCGCTACGATTTAATCAAAGAGAAAGTGGCTGTGGTGAAGAAGATTATCGAATACCGTATCCGACATAAATTATCTCAAGGTGAACTCGCCAGAGAAATTGGTGTAACTCAACAGTACATTTCCAAGATTGAAGAAGGTGAGTTTTCTAATCTGGATGCCATAGAGAATATCCTTGAGCATATTGGATATAGATTAAGGTTAGAAGTAGTCCCAGATAAATTGTTGCAAAAATAAATAAATATGGTATACTTTTAATATGAAATTTGAATATGATATAGACAAATCGGCAGCAAACAAGAAAAAGCACGGCGTAACTTTCGAAGAAGCCAAAGTTCTCTGGGCAGGAGATAACGTTATTTTACCGGCGGCTACTAAAGGAGAACAAAGATATATGATTATAGGTAAAATAGGGCCGAACTTATATTCCTGTATCTTCACAACCAGAAGAGAAAAAATAAGAATAATCTCATGTAGAAGGACCAGAGACAAGGAGAGGAGAATATACCATGAAAAGATTAAAGAAGAAAATAACATCTGAAGAATTTGATAAGCGGTTTGATAGTGGAGAGGACATGGGAGATCTTCTTGATATCAAGAAGGCAAAAGTAAATAAACAGGTCCAGAGAATCAATGTTGATTTTCCAATTTCTTTTTTGAGAAGAATAGACAAAGAGGCAAGAAGAATTGGTGTGGCTAGAACAGCTCTAATTAAAATTTGGATGGCAGAACGATTAGAGCCTATTGCGCATTAATTCCAGTTATCAAAAGAGGGCGTTGGCCTAAAGAGGGATAGGAAAAATAAAGACTTGACATCAAATCAGCTGTTCATTATAATGAACAAATAGAACATTATAATGAACAATCTAAAAATCAAAAAACACCTCTACCACTATACTCCTTTAAAGATACTCTCCTTTATTTCTAATCATCCGGGAGAAGTATTTTCTGCCAATGAGATCTTCCGAGTAACTAAATCTAGCAAGGGCGCGACTAATCAAATATTGAGATTGCTTTTAGAATTGGATATCCTATCCAGAGAAAGAAAGGGCAATCTATTCTTATACAGACTCAACGCGGATAGTTTTGTCTTAAGGCAATTCAAGATATTTGAGAATTTGCTAGGTCTTCAAGGGTTGGTGAAAGAAATTCAAAAATATTGCTATGAGATTGTTCTCTTTGGGAGTTGTGCAGATGGCTCTAATATCAAAGAAAGCGATATAGATTTGTTTATTCTTACAGAATATAAAAAAGAGGTAAGAAGAATTGTTGCTAAATATGAAACTGCGGATGTAAAATATCAGGCGATCATTCAGGACCCTTTAGAATCTGTCTCATCCAAAAAAGAAGACAGCGTATTCCATAGACAGATAGAAAGGGGCATAACCATTTGGAAAGGAAGGCCAACTTATGAAGAAATACGACCTTAAGGAAGCACTTGAGAAGAAGAAAATCATTTCTTTTTCCGTCGGTCCTAAGCTTGTTTCTAAAGAATCGGAGGCAGCCAAAGAGGATCTACTTGATGCTAAAGATTTATTTTCTAGAGAGCGTTTTAAATCTGCAACTACTCTGGCCTATTATGCAATATTTCATACCGCAAGGGCGCTTCTGTACAAAAAGAGGTATCGAGAAAAAAGTCATATCCAATTAGCTTTTGCCATTAAAGCGTTCTATGTAGATGAAGGACTGCTTCCACAGAAATATTATGATAACTTTATTCAGGCGTTGGATTTTCGCGAATTGGCAGATTATAAAAGTAAATTTTCAAAGGAAGGCGCAGAAAGGAATATTCAAGCTGCGGAAGAATCTATTAGATTAACAGAAAATCTCTTAAAGAACAAAAAGTCTTAATATGTTTATCCCCTGGAGCCTTTCATACGGCCCTTAATTCTGTAAAGCCCTGCATGGTCTGCAAGAGAAATCTCTTTTCTTTATCATTACACATTTTAAGTAAGTCTTTAATTTTAACCTCTGTAATTCTTTCTTCCGGTTGCACCCCTTTTAAAGAAAAGAGAAATAGTTGGTAAACCTCTATACCCAAGCCTTTGGCAATCCTCTCGATGTTAGTCAAAGTTAAATTTTTCTCACCCCGCTCAATAGCCCCCAGGTATTTATAATCCATATCTGCTTTTTCCGCCAATTCTTCTTGGGTCCAACGGTTTACTTTTCTCAGTTGTCTTATTCTCGCGCCTAAATTCCTTCTTAGATTAGTCATAATCTCACCCTTTAAAAATATCCTAACAGATGTTTTTATCCATTTAAACCTCTTATAAGAAGTTTCTTACTTGACAAATTACCTATCAGGAGTATAATTTGTAAAAAAGCGTCTTTTAAGATGTCTTTAAAGCGAGATCCGTCTGGAAAGGGGATGATATTGCAAGAGGCGTGCTTTTAGATTTATCTGTAAAAGAAAAAATAACTTTAGCAAAAATTTAAACAGGAGGTTCAAAGTGAAAAAGTTAATGCTTTTAAGTTTAGCAACTTTCCTCTGTCTGCCTTTAATAGTCTATGCCGCAAGTATAGGCGGGGTAGAAACACAAGGACAGGGCAAGTTTGCCATTGGCTTAGACCAGGAGTTTGTGTTTGAC
>JAGVMW010000108.1 GCA_020053615.1 archaeon
CGATAGTTGCATCTCATTAAATGAAAACAGGACGGCAAAGCCGTCCTTGTTTTCAGGTGGATATGGTGCTATCACTCACAAAACGGACTGTGCCTTTAAGAATTAACTATATCCCCTAACAGGATTGTGATTAGAATAACTTTCGGGATAAACTAACAATCCATCTTTAGCTGCGATAGTAGGAACATTTGTAGCTCTTTGCACTGCCCGCGCTTCTTCTAATGGATTGGCTTTAAACATCTCAAATCCAAAATGAGTCATTATCACTACTTTTGGTTTTACCATAGATACTATCTTAATCGCTGATTCAGTATCCAAGTTCATTCCTACGGCTTTGTTTCCAGGATAAGGAACATTCAATATTAAAATATCAGTTCCGCCCAATTCTGCGATTAAATTATCGGTGAGCTTAGTATCGCCGGTATAACTTAAGGTGAATTTAGGACAGAAGAACTTGAAGCCAACCGCAGTTTCATCGCTATGTTCAGCCGAGATAGCGTTTATTTCTACTAAATCAAATCCAATTTTATGATTCTTTTCCATGGGCATTACTTTCTCGAGTAAAGTAGAATGAAATTTGGTTAATGCTGGATGTGTCTGTTCGTTTCCTAGAATTACCGACTTGCTGGCTAGTAATACTCCTCGATGTTCTAACCCGCAGTGAGTCATAGCATCAATCACTACATTTAATTCCGCGCAATGATTAGTGTGATTATGTGTGGCTAGAACTGCAGTATTGTGATTAAGGTTAATCCCATATTCTTTGGCTTTTACCAATGCTCCTGGGCCGGGATCAAGATGGAATTGCAATTCGCCAACTTGCAGTACAATCCCTCCTCCGGATTGGATCTGTTTGCTGACTGCATTTCCTCCGGCAGTACCTAGAAAGATTAAGCTGGACATAGAGGTTTAGGATGTGATTAAGTTAATAAAGATTGTTATGATGGGGAGTATAAGTATAATTTGGTAATTATTTATGTCATCGAGTATAGTTCTCTTTGTTAATCTTTTCTTTCAGCTCCTTTATCATCATACTCCATGCCGGATGCAGCTTCAATGGAATGTAATTATTGGTTGCTTTTGCTATAAGCTTAACTTCTTTTTCAGTAAAGGTAAGCGCAATCAGCAGCTTTTCTTTATCCTCTTTCTTCAGCCCCAACGCGGTATGCGGAAGCTCTAACAAATAGTACAAATCAAATAGGTCTTTTCCTTCTTTTCGGGATAAGATGCATGCCAGTTTGTGCCATATTAGCTCTTCTAAGTCATAAACATTAAGCAGTGCTGATTCCAGCGGAACATAACCAAAATTAACAATGCGTGAAGAGAAGTTATGGGCTTTGTTAACAACCCTAAATTCTACTCTTATTTTGTCTTTGTAATTCAAAGGGTTGGTGTAAGATAAATCGTATCGTATAGTTAAATTCATTATTCTTGGAATTGCGATTTCAAACTCAGAAAGCGGTTTTATAATTTCATTGGTTCGTGCCAATGCTTGTTTGGGTGTTGCGGTTAGTATCAAATCAAAGTCTATGTCTTCGGAAAAGCGCTTATTTTTTAGGTAAACCCGATTTATACCTGTTCCGCCTTTCAAGATTAAATCTTGGTGCCCTTGCAGCTTAATCAACGCTTTGCTTAGCATTTCATCTTTAGCTACAAAATTAAGCGAAAGCTCTTTCTGTGCTGCTATTTGTCTTAATCCTTCAAGATTCATGTTAGTACCTCCACGATAATATTCTCTCTTTGCCCAAATTATCCTGAACTTTCCATTTTGGATTAAATGTAGTGTTGTTAATTCCAGAAACTAGTTTTACCGGCGTTTTAACTTTGTTCGCCAGAAATTTCAGCACGAAAACTGGCACTTTCAACTTTAATTCTTTTTTCATCATCTCTAAAATATAGCCCGTGCGCTGATATAAAGAGGAGTTATTAGTAGAGGAAAAGTAGCTTAGGAATTCTTTCCAATTTATGCTTCTTAGCTGGTATATGGCTTGAGTTAAAACAGGATAGCCAACTTGGTTAGGTCTAAGAAAACAATCAAACAGGGTCTTTTCTGGAGTAGAAACGTAGATATTATCATTTTTCTCGAATCCAGCAAAAGGGCGCAGGGGCAGGAACTCAAGAACATATTGTGTGCCTTCTAACTTAACGCTCTTCCTAAATTTCTGAGTAATTATAGATATGATGAAATCTTCATAATCGAGCAAATTGTGGTATCTGAGGGCAGAGCTTAATCCAATATACCCTTCTTTTAACTTCAACGCCAGCAAATAAAAATTGGTTATGGTGCGGGGATTATAGTACAGCCCCTTTCTAACTCTCCACAGGTATTTTTTTTTGTGCAGGTGAGATAGTAATTGGTCTATTTTATGCGGAGAATATTCTGGAAAAACTTGGTGAAGCTGCTCGTGGTCTAAGAGTTCCTTGTCCTGCAGCAGTTCCCATACTTCCTGTTCTTGTGGGGAAAAATAGTTTTTTTTATTCACTTTATACCTAAATTAGATAGGAAGTATATAAATATTTCTATACTCCGGCACAGTCCGTTTTGTGAGTGATAGCACCATATCCACCTGAAAACAAGGACGGCTTTGCCGTCCTGTTTTCATTTAATGAGATGCAACTATCGC
>JAGVMW010000143.1 GCA_020053615.1 archaeon
CAGTCCAAAAAGTGAGTGATAGCACCATTATCACCACTGCCCAGAAAAATCGAGAGTGATTTTCTGGGCTGAGATGCGATAGTTGCATCTCATTAAATGTGGATATGGTGCTATCACTCACAAAACGGACTGTGCCGGTTACAGCCTGTCCAGTGAAGTTGCCCAATGGGCTAAACAAAATAACCCCCCGCTGACACTAGTTTTGGATTCTGGTTTCATTTAAAAGTTCTCCATCTGTGCCCCGATACGACTTATTTCCCAGCCACAATCAAACTGCTGGTTAATCGCACGTCTTCTCTATTGCGAATCTTTTCCATTACAAATGCTCCTAACTCTTCAGCGCTGCGTAATTCTACTTCGGCTATCAAATCCCATTCCCCAAATAAAATGTAGGCATTCTTAACTTCTTTTAACTCTTTTAAGTCTTCTAATAATTCTCGTTCATTACCTTCTTTTAAAGATATCAATACAAATGCTTTCATGGTAGGCACCCCCATTTAAAGTATGTGCATAGCATCTTCAAAACCATAGATGAATATATCAATTGCCCTGCGTTCCCGCAGGGAGCATCCCCTCGCAACGGGCTTGCTCCGGTAAATTGATTGGGTTTTGACTTTATGATGCTATGCACATACCATTTGAGTGTATAACTTGGGAAATATTTAAGACTTTGCCTGTATTTTGGTTAATTCATGACAATTAAAGGCCGTCCACCCCGCAGCGATATCCGCGATAATATCATAGAAATATTGTATTATCTGGAAAAAGGCTACGGCTATCAGCTGTGTAAAATTTACTTTGAAATATTTCCTAAAGTAACTCCTCGCAGCATTTATTACCACCTGAAAAAAGGAGTCCTGACACAGGAATTTGAGGTAGAAGAAGTAAAAACTGAACACGGAGAATTCTCGTGGGGCAGCAGCGTAGAAAAAATAATTTATCGATTGGGCCCAAAAGCCCTGCCTAAAGGAAGCAATCGGGTTAAAGAAGTGATAGAACGATGGAAGAAATAATTAAACCTTCTCTATATCCCAAACCATCCGCTAACAAACGGATACACTAAACTCAACACTAAAATCAGCAAGAAGAACAAACTAATCTTCCCGTACCAATGGTTGCCTTTTTCTTTGCCTTTAATTCTTTGCAGCGATACTTGCACCATTCTGCCCCCATCCACAATCGGCAGAGGTAGTAAATTAAACAATCCAATACCTAAACTAAGCAAGAATAGCCATCTTAAAAATCCACCAAACCAATCTACTGCTACATAAAGTGCGTTTCCTATTCCTGTTGCATAAGCTTCTTTAACTTCAAACTCGTTTTTTATTTGAGTGATGCCCATGAATCCTTTAGAAGGATTATCCGGATTGGCGGCAAGAATTAGAGAATAACTGCCTTTCTCCGTAGAGAGGTCCAACTTATCTCCGGGCTTCACACAAGAAACTTCATCGCTAAACTGAGTAAAATCACTTACTGTTTTTCCATTAATTCCATTGATTATTGTTCCTGGAACAACTCCTGCTTTAGCAATAGGAAATGAATCATTGTAATATGCATCAAAAGTAAATCCATTTGGTTCGACCATCGATTGCTGCCATGGAGTGAAAATCGCGGTTAATAATACTAAAGCTACTAATGCTAATAGTATATTAGAAAAAGGCCCTGCAGCAAATACCGAGTATTGTTGAATGTCATCATGCTGGCCCATCTTCTTTTCATCTGGCTCTACAAATGCGCCGATAATTGGTCCTAGAAACACCATTCCGGTACTCTTCACTTTAATTCCATGTGCTTGAGCTACGATACCATGTGAGAATTCGTGCACTACTGCAATAACAAAAATAGCAAGCAACCAATGCCAAAACGGCAGTATTCCCATTCCTGGAACATTTACTCCCGGAAGCACTAAAGAGACGCCAGAAACAGCTTTAGGCACTAAAACCAAGTCAATTATATTCTTTATCAAGACGTACGAAATTACTACCATCCCGACATATCCGACGCCGACCCCAATGTAACCTAATAGAATAACCCACTCTCTGAACTTGGAAGATACTTTTTCGATTAAGTTTAATCCAAATTTGGTGCGATATAAAATAATAATTTTATTTTGAACGTCCCAAGATTTCCGTTTCAGGACTAGAAATAAAATTACTATAATATAAAATATAAAAATAACTTTATATTGAATAACAAAGTCCAAAATGGATTGCGGTTCAAACATCTATCTCCTCGTGTGTGTTACTCTAATTGTATACTAACATACTAACTAATTAAACTTTACTTCTTGCGCTTCGGCTTAAGCTTCTTAGAGTTGCACTTTCTACAGCTGATTTTCTTCTGGGCTACTTTCAAACTAGGAGCCCTAATCTTTGCTTTGCACACTTTGCATACAAATACTCCTCTAATCCGCCTGGCGGCTGCTTCTTCAAATTTGACCATGTGTTATCACCTATGATTTTATCTGCTTCATTACTTTAGTTCCCATAATTTCCCAATACAATACTTCTGCTCCTTCTTTTAAGTCTGCTCGCAGTTCTTCAGGAATGTCCATCTCAAATGTTTCATATGTTGCTGAATCCATCACGTTAGCTTTATTGCCCGGAAGAATAGACAGAATTTGAGCATTCTTCTTCTCGATAATCGGGGCTTCTACTTTATCGTGACCTGGCAGAACTAAATTTCTTTTCTTTCCGTCTAGAAGACCTACTGCCATCATATTTACTTTAGCATGACCATGCTTTCCTGGTCGAGAAACTGATAAATCAGTAACTTTGCATGCAGCATCATCAATTATTATAGTGTCTCCTTTCTTCAATCCGCCTACGTCAACTAATTTCTTTTCATACATAAAAACCACCTTCCATATAAATTGAATCAGATTATTCGTTTTTTAACGCCAATTGGACATCTTTTCCGGTAACGGTTCTTCTGCCGGCATGTTCAGCCATTCTTTTGGCTAATGCGCCCAATTCTAACGCTTTCTCTTCTAACGCCTCGGCTAATGCTTGCTTGGCATCTTCAGAGACCCTAATTGCTCCGGCTTTGCGCATAAGCTTATCCATAGCATTAAGTGAAATATACTTTTCTTTGGCCATTGACTAGGGAAAGTGGGAGTTTATTTTTAAACATTCCGATAAAATGTAACACTTCAGTAACCTAAAGCGTGGTGAGCATCATCAGGTCGAAATCCCTGCGATTATACATTCGAGAGCGACAGGTGGAACTGCCCCCTACGGGGATGTCGCTCTTGTGATTATCACAGCGAGGATTTCGAAGATGCTCACCACGCACGGTGAAGCATTACCATCTTCTCGCTTTTCGATGTTTTATATGAGTACCGACGTTCTCCGTAAGAGACAACCCTCTTGTCGGTTAGATGAGAACGTCGATAAAGCTCGACATTATGATGGTAATGCTTCACTTTACTGAAGTGTTACGATAAAATAAGAGGAAATGCACAAACTAACTACTAACGGTTGCACTTAATCTTCCTCAAAATACGCTGCTTCTCCGGCACAGTCCGTTTTGTGAGTGATAGCACCATATCCACCTGAAAACAAGGACGGCTTTGCCGTCCTGTTTTCATTTAATGAGATGCAACTATCGC
>JAGVMW010000178.1 GCA_020053615.1 archaeon
AGTGATAGCACCATATCCACCTGAAAACAAGGACGGCTTTGTCGTCCTGTTTTCCTTTAATGAGATGCAACTATCGCATCTCAGCCCAGAAAATCACTCCCGATTTTTCTGGGCAGTGGTGATAATGGTGCTATCACTCACTTTTTGGATTGTGCCATTTCGACGCAACCTTTAAATATAAACTCGCCCTCCCTCTTATCATGATAACCGTTCGAACTCAAGTAAGAGATGTCCTTAAAGAAAGCGAACTGAAAGTAGATAATATTGCGGATGACTTCATGGACAAATTAGATGAGAAAGTCAAACAACTAGTTCTGGAAGCGGCTAAAAGAGCTAAAGACAACGGCAGAAAGACGGTTATGGGAAAAGATTTGTAGTTCTCAAAATCTCCGATATCTCGGCGGAGGAGGCAATGGTAATTCATGATTTAAGGATGGCCCACCTGAAAATTGAGGCATAGGAATCGGTATCGGTGCTCCAAATAAGATATCATGCTTAATCTCGGGAGGAGACAACACTAAAGCTGGTTCTGGTTTAACTTCCACTATCGGTGCAGCAACAGCTATCTTTCCCACCGGACAATACCTATTCAATTTACTTTCCAGTAATTTAATCTTACTTTCGACCTCATTAATCTTCACTGGATTTTTTTTCATGGCTTTCATTAAATTAAATTTATGTTTCAATGCATCTAATCGTGAACAAAGCAGAGATAAGTTCATCGGGGGAGAATTTACTGACACAGTTGTTTCAGAAACTACAATCTTTCTTCGTTTATTGGGCAATTCCACTTGAACTTTCAACTCTTCCAAAGCTTTCTTACTTAACTCCACGTCTGCCGCTGTGCCTCGCTTAGCTAGAAATTCAGCCAGAAGATGTGATAACTTATCCACTTTGTGAGGCAGCTCTTTATCTCCACAAGCCGCTAATTGGTTCTTTAAAACATTAATCTGCTTCTTGAGCGAAGTTACTTGTGAAGATTCTTCTTTTTTTCTCTTTCTAAGCTGCTTCTCTAATTCAAAGATACCTTGCAGCTGATTCTCCAAAAACATTATTTCTTTCTTAATCGTAAAGCGAGAAATATTCTTCTGCTCAGATAAATATTTGATCTGATTTATTTTTTTGGTAATCTCTTCTTTAGACAACGCTTGTTTTTTAGTTTGATACACTCTGGCCGCTTTACCCAGCAGCTGCATCGCTTTTAGAGAAACCATAGTAAAAATAAATTTTATCGGAACAGCCCTTTACGTTTAGATGCTCCTGCACTAGGGGGTGGCGGTGGAAAACTAAAATCTCCTCCAGGAACGCTTCCAAAATTACCTCCTCCACTAAATGAAGGGAATGCTGGAGCTTCCATAGGCGACATTTGTGGTGGTGGAGCCATTCTACTCGACCCTCCAAAGGATGAGGAGGCACCAAATTCCATTCTCGACCCCATGTTAGGAGCAGAAGAAACCGGTGAGGCAGAACTAACTAAAGAACTACTACCTGCACTTTGCTTATTTACAAAATCATCCACTTTATCAGCAATAGCAATCATACCTTTAGCAATAGTCTCATTTTGTGCAATTACATCACTCAACTTAGAATTAATAAGTGTGATATTCCTCGTTACATCTTCAGTTTTAGTATCCTGAAGAGCCTGCTGGAAAATAGTATTCAATTCATGGATAGAATCTTTCATACTTTCAATTTCCAGAATAAGTTCGTTTATCTTGCTGTCAGGTTGCGTCAATTTCTTCTTTAATGCTTCGACTTCTCCTTTTAAATCTGCCAGAAGCTGATGCGGCATAATTTCATATTCATCATTATCATTAGCCATAGTATATCACCCTTTTTTTGAGTACGATTAATTAATAGTACAACTTAACTCGAACTAAAGTTTTTTTGTTTATACTCGACTGCGGTCTCGTAATACTAAACCATAGTGAATATTTAGTAATTATACTTGTGGTTTAGTATATAAATGTTGCGATAAGGTAATATAACCCTGCGATAATTCTACCCTCATGATAATTGAATGGATGTTAATTGCAGTGGGATTTACCGCTCTAATTATTGCTTCTTATTCCGACTTAAAACTTCGAGAAGTTCCAGATTGGTTGAGTTATGGATTAATATTTGCTGCGTTAGGAATTAGAGGAATATTCTCTATCACAGACGGATGGGAAATCTTACTCAGCGGGATTCTTGGACTTGGAATATGCTTTGGTTTAGCTTATCTCTTTTATTATTCTAATCAATGGGGTGGTGGAGATAGTAAATTATTGATGGGAATGGGAGCTGTTATCGGAATAACTTATCCATTAGGCGCTTCCAGCTGGAATTTATTATGGTATTTGTTAGCAGTATTATTCTTAGGAGCATTGTATGGAATGTGCTGGGTAGTTGGATTAGCGTTCATTAAACGAGAACTTTTCTTTCCAAAATTTAAAGAAATGCTTTATCGATATAAATCAGTACATACAGTATTGGGGTTTATTACTTTAGGATTATTTGTGCTATTTTTAGGATTGTCACAAAAAGGCTTTTCATTCCTATGGCCGATGATTCCTTTTCCACTAGCTTCATTTTATTTGTTTTTGTTCGTAACTTCAGTAGAAAACGGTTGTTTTATCCGCAAAATTGAGGTAGGAAAACTAACTGAAGGTGATTGGTTAGCAGATGACATTATAATTAATGCTAAGATTGCGATGGGAAAAAGAACACTAGAAAAAGCGGATTTAGAACACCTGAAGAAGCTTCATTCCGAGGGTAGGGTCAGCAAAGTGTTGATAAGAGAAGGAGTTCCATTTGTGCCTAGTTTCTTGTTTGGATATTTAGTGTTGGTGTTTGGAAGCGGGCTGTTAGGGTGGGTTGCAGGGGCAATTTTTGGTTGAAGTCATGGAAAGCTTTTTATAGGGGGAAATAATGCTTGTATCATAACGATTAAACAATATCAAAAAGAGGTGAAAGTATGAACAAGAAATGGTCTAAGAAAGCTTCTCTTAACTTATCGATAGAAGCAATTGTAATAATTGTTATTGCATTTACGGTGCTGGGATTAGGATTGGGGTTTGTGAAAACTCAATTGGGTACTGCCGGTGATACTACCAGTATGGTCCAAGATCAGATAAAACAACAAATTTTGGATGATTTAAGGACAGGAAATAAGAAATTAACTTTCCCTGCTCAAACTATAAATATAGAGAAGGGTGCTTCTAAAGATATTGCTATAGGTGTTAAAAATACACAAAATAGTGGAGATCTAAATTTTGAACTCATCGTAGAAACACTTGAAAAACAGGGGGCAAAAGGAGCAGATGTATCAACACAAGTGGAATATTTCTATTTAAAAGGGCCATTCACACTCAAAGTTACTGATGCTGAAGCATATAATATTAAAGTAACTGCAAGCGGAGATAAAGGGACTTATTTAGTTAGTCTGAAAGTTATGGACACCACTAACCCAGATGTTCCTTATGCTGAAAAATCGTTCTTTGTAAACGTAATCTAAGAGGTGACACATGGCAAAATCAACTAAAAAACGTATGACTGAACAGCAGGAATTTGAGATAATGAAATTAGTGTTGGACAAATTCTTATGGCTGGGATTTATCGTAATGGGCTGGGGAATGTACCAATCATTAAGCCAATCTGATTTAATGGCAGGAATATGGTATTTAATCTCTGGAGCGGTAATTCTACTGCTGTTCATGATTGTTATTGTGAAAGAGTATGAAGTAGTGAAGTAATTCTTTTTATTTTATTCTTTTTCTTAGTTATTTGTTTTTATCTCCCAATCAAAACTCATTCCAGCATCTAAGTCATCACCACTAGCAGAAGTAGAGCTAATTATTCCTCCACCATTCACAAAAGTAGCATTAGTCAAATTAATCTCATACGTACCAATCCCATCTGGAACTCCGACACCATATAACACTAATTGATAATTTTTATTTTTGGTCATTGGAACTGTCCACGTTTTACTCCCACCATAAGGAGTTTCACCATAAAAAGCACCCACAATCTCCAACCCAAAAGAATCATCTAAATCTCCACCGTTATCATTTACATTAATCTTTACATCAATACAACTTACTCCAGTACATAAAGGTGTAGGACTTTTAACGCATTCGCCGTCTGTTTTCTTACAAAGATAACCTGCTGAACAATCGGAATCAGAATAACAAGTAGTAGTGGGAGTAACACATTCTCCATTTATACACGTTTTCTCTGGTGGCCAACAACCTTGAATAGAACTCCATTCTAAGCAAGTGTCGTTATCATAGTTACCACATTCTTGGTAATCCCCCGCAAAGTTGCAGTTCTTTGATCCGAGTGAATTGCATTCATTACTACATACAGTACTTTTGCACTCTCCATCAACACAAGTATATCCTGCCGCTTTATCCGGACAATGTTGTATTAAACTTTCTAAATTATCACAACTATCTACCCAATATAAATCTTGACCACTACATGTTTTACCAGATTTAGACGTGCATTCCGATTGACATTCTCCATCTTTACACTTCTCCCCAACCTCACATTCAATATTGTATATCTCAAAACACCCGTCATTATCTTTATCGGCGCACTCGGAAAAGGAAGTACTAGTAGGACATCCATTTTTAAGTGTAGGTGAGCAAGTATCCTTACACGAACCTACACATTCGCCGTCTTCACAATATTTACCATATTGACATATATCAGTTATTTCAAACTTAAGGCAGTTATCATTGTTATCATACATACATTCTCCGACAGCGGTCCCGCTACAACCTTTTTCACCAGCATAACTGCACCACAAATCACAACTTGTGTCATTACAAATACTGTTGTCACATTTCTCTCCACCACTACAACTACCACAACTATCCCCACAGCCATCATCACCGCATTCTTTGCCGGAACAATCGGGAGTGCAGATTGGATTATACACACATTCTCCACTTTCACAGGAAAAATTACTCCCACAACTAACTACGTCCCATTCCAAACATTTATCACTATCATAATCTCCACATAGTTTAGTACTATTCCCTGTACAACCCTTCTCTCCAGTATAACTACATTCATTAATGCAACAATCTGCTTCGTCCTCTCCTCCAGAACAGTCATTACTTCCATCACATACTTGGGAAGGAGAGATACAAAAATTATCATAACATTGCCATTCTTCTGTAGCACAAGTCTTAGTTTTACACTCTCCACTCTCACAATATTCATCAGAATTGCAATACATTACATCTCCCCATTCTACACAACCATTTCCATCATAATCTCCGCACAATTTCCACCCATCCCCACCGGAACATTTGGCTTCTCCGTCAGAGCATTGGTCAGTACAGGTTGTTCCGCCGTCACATTGATACAGCTCTTTCTCGTATTCGTATAACACATTCTCATAATTTATCAAAGTCTTGCCTAAAGCACCAACTTCGAACCCAGCATTAACTTTAAGTCCTGCAGATAAAGAACACCATGGGTCGCTCAGCGGTTCTATTTCTCCTTTAACATACCCTGTGGCTCCTGCTGATGGCCCAGCCACTCCATACAACTTAAACATTAATTCAGGTTTAGCATATGCTTCTGCTGACGCTGAAGTGTTGCTAAACGTAGGAGCATTAAAATCAAAGTAATCATCAAATTCTTCTAAAGTAGTCCAGTTTCCGTCATATTCCAATCCATACATTGCCGACATTCCCTGAGATACGGAAGTTTCCAGACTTAATGAACCCTGCGCTTCCAATCCGAAAGTAATAGAAAGTTCAGGAACAACTACAACTGGAACATATCCGGCCATAAATACTATTGGAGAAAACTTAATTGGAGTTATCGCCGGTAATTCTTTACTAATACTAACCTCAAACTCTCCCGTAAGCTGTAGATTAAAATCTTCAGTACCTTCCATGGTAAACTTAACATATTTAACTTTAGATGAACTCATTTTTAATTGCAATCCCATCTCTAATCCTAAAGTTAAATCGCCATCAAGCATTACGTTGCCATTTCCACTATGATATAATTCTACACTTTCAAAGTCTACGGAAAGAACTTGTTTATTGTTTAAATCAACAGATAATGGCGCTTTTATTAAACCAAGACTAACTCCACTCATTAACGGAGAAGCACGGCTAAGATATTCTGGTGTAAAACTTATTTTCTCATTAAGCGTACCGCTTTCTATGGCATCCTCCAGCGTAGCTTGATTAGTCTGCAATGTAATTCCGGAACTAGTCTCGGTTTTGGAGATAACTTTACGCAGTAATCCAACCGGAATATTATCATATACTCCGGCTACCATTACATCTCCAACTTTCAGTTGTTGGGCATAAGATGAATTGGTGTTGAAAACGATGGTGCTTTTATCATTGGACATGCTCAATAACGAAGAAGCAGCGTTATCATCCACAATCTTAGTCGTTTCAGGGATACTTCCAGAGGAATTGTAACCTGAACAGACATTGTTTTCACATACACTGTCTCCAGGACAGTCATAATCACTAGTGCAGTATTCTCCTGGCGTAACACATTTCTCGGCTACACAAACTTTTCCTTCATCACAGTCAAAATCTTTTTTACAGCCAGTAGCTTGTCCTCCTCCATCACATCCGGCTAATGCTCCTACGGTAAGAAGTGGAAGTAATCTAGTTAATAATCCTCTTCTCTTAGGTTTATGTTGTAAAGTTATTTGTTCTAATGTGTTTGTCATTTTTTTTACCTCTGTTTTATTTTGGAACGCATCCATTACTACCTTTACATTCATAGCCTTCATTACACCAACTTTGTTGGTTAATCTCCAAACACGTACCATTTTCATTCCCACAAATACCATAATGGGCTAAGTCAATACATATTTTTTCTCCATCATAATTACAACCATTATCAATACAACCACATTCTCCATCTTGGCATACTTTATTACCCCCACAAAAATCTAGAAAACTACTTTTTATCAGACAGCCATCAAAATCCTCACAAGTTTGATAACTAATTGAATTAGAACATATTTTTTCTCCAGCATAATTACAGCCATCGTCAATACAAACACATTCATCACCTACACATGTGGTGTATCCACTACAATATCCCACTGCCCATTTCAAACAATCATTATTAACAACACAAGTACTTAACATAGACTCATTATAACAGGTTGTATCCCCAACAGAATTGCATTCATTAACACAGGCTGAGATGCATTCCCCACCCTGACAAACTTCATTATCTCCGCAATTATTTACACCGCCCCATTCTAAACAACTACCGCCGTAATCACCACACTTTTTCCAGCCATTACCAACACATATAGTTTTGCCATATTCATAATCATAACATTCATTATTGCAAGAAGGTCCTTGGTCGTAAACAATAGTATCATGAGATAAAACACCGGTATCACTTCCCGGCTCTTTGCACCCCCCATTGCTGCAGCCATAACTACAATTATCCAGTTTATTCTCTAAATTGCCGCAGCTGTCTTTCCAATACAAATCGCCGTCAGAACAAACTTTTTTGAAGTGAGAAGTACAATTCTGAGAAGTATCTAAATTGTCATAAGTATCCGGAAGACTAGAATAAGTATCTTTTCCTGGTGTATTTCTGCTTCCTTCAATACAATCTCCGTTAATGCAGATACGGTTGCCTTTGCATTCAGAATCGTGCTTACAGCCGGCAGCAGAAGTAGTTCCATCTCCTGCACCACCACCACAATTAGCTGCTAGAATTAATCCTAAACCTAACATTCCTTTTCTTAAATTATTAATTAAATCGTTTAATGCCATTTTTTTACCTTTGTTGATATTAATCCCATCCTTGAAAAGTATCTGAAGGAGGCGGAGTATAAACATCTTGAGGAACAGAACATCCTTTCTCGTCTTCTCCTTTATTACAATCATTCGCTCCGTCACAAATCCAACTATAAGGAATACAGTTTCCATCATTGCAGGTGTATTCTTCACAGCTAGTAGAGACGCATTCTCCATTCTGACAAGCATAACCTGAACCACAATCACCTAAATTATCCCATTCTAAGCAAGGGTCGGCATCATAATCTGTACAAATGATGATCAAATTTCCATCGCAACCAAACTGTCCATCATAATCACATTCATTTACACAACAGCCATCTTCATCTTCTCCACTATTGCAATCTGCTTCACCATTGCAGAGATAATCTATTGAAATACAACTTCCGTCATTGCAGGTATATTGAAGACCGAGACAAAGGCAACCTTTTTCATCTTCTCCTTTGCTACAATCATTCATCCCGTCACAAACCCAACTTTGAGGAATACACTCTCCATTGTTACACTGCCATTCACAATAAGTGTCCGTTGGAACCCACGTATCTGTGGAAGTCCAGGTGTCAGGAATATAGCATCCTTTCTCATCTTCTCCTTTACTGCAGTCATTCTCTCCATCACAAACATAAGACTTAGGAATGCACTCGCTATTTTTACAGGTATATTCATCGCTAGAACATCCAACCACATCAGGAATAGAAACATCATTAATCATTACATCAAAACTATTAGAGTCATAAGTATCTAATGGTGCACTTTTACAAATCCCCTCATCTAACCCTTCTTTACAACCATAATCGCAGGACTCTTTTAATTTATGAGGTTCATGGCAAGAATCAAACCACCACACATCTCCTTGATGACATCCAGTATATTCTTTTAGCTCGCAAGATGCATCGGGAATAGAAAAAGTGTCTTTAGGAGGTATATAAGTATCTTTCTGAGGAACTAAAGTATCCGGAAGACTAGAATAAGTATCTTTCCCATGAGTGGTTCTGCTTCCTTCTACACACTCTCCGTCAATACAGATTCTGTTTCCTTTGCACTCAGAATCATTCTTACAGCCGGCAGCAGAAGTAGTTCCATCTCCTGCACCACCACCACAATTAGCAGCTAGAATTAATCCTAAACCAAACATTCCTTTTCTAAATCCGTTAATTAAGTCGTTTATTGCCATATCAAACCCCCCCCTAATAATTTTAATACTGGCTGGTAGTTAGAACAGTTTATATATTTTATGGTTGTAGAAGGTACGATGCCAAATAAAAAAGCCACTATTGGTTTATCGGTAGAAACGTTAGTAGTAATCATTATCTCGTTAGTGGTTCTGGCTGGAGGAGTAACGTTAATATATCAATTTATTCATAATGCTGAAGATATTAAAGACCAGCTTGACGAAAAGACCAATGCCGAATTAGAACGCTTATTAGTAGATGAAGGCAAAGAAGTAGCCCTGCCTAAAAACGTAGCTACCATTGAACGGGGAGAAACTCATGTATTTGGGATAGGAATATTAAATGTAGGTACAGAAGATTCGTTTGCAATAAATGTAGATTTGTCTATCGCAGTAGATAAAGTTGGAAGTGATTTAGGTGTAACTTCTGATGACATTAAAAATTGGCTGTTATACAATTCTGAACCAATTAAATTATCAGAAGGCGAGCATGACAAAATATCTATTCTGGTAAATGTCCCTAAAGAAGCCATGATTGGACAATATATCTTCAACGTTAAAGTTACTGATAGTGCCGGAGAACAGTATGGCAACACCCAGAAGTTTACGGTTATAGTAAAGTAAAAAATAAAAAAAATAAAGTATTTTATAATTAATAATTCACCAATACTTCTGCATCCTTTCCAAAGATATTCTTGATGTCTTCAAAGATAGGCTCTTTGATGAAAGCTCGCTGAGGGAACTTAGCGTTTGCCAGCGCTTTCTCAAATTCTTCCAGAGTAGTATCTTCTCTTGAACCTAAGCTTCCATCGGCATTAATCTTAGCTTTCTCCAGCTTCTGAGTCTCTTTAGCATCAACGTCGTGGATAATAAATGCTACTTTATCTAACAGCACTATCTCGGAAAACTTATCTCCGCGTTTGATTCGAATCTTAGCCCGTTCCAATTCCCTGCCGCGCTTTCTCTGCAAATATTCTACCAAGAATTGTATCAATCCAGAGCTGCCTTTTCGAGCCGTTTCCATATCGGTTTTGGCTAACTTACCTTTATCGAACTTATGCTTAGCTTCGATAATTTCGTTCAAGTCGGTTAAGAACCTAGCTGGTACTTTTCCAGTATGAATCAATTCTTTCTCGAATATACTTACAATAGCATCATCACTGGCGCGTTCAATCCCTTCTGCTTTCAGCACATCTCTAATAATAGTTACAACTTCGTCATACAACCTCACGGTAACTTTCTCATCATGCTTTTCTTCAATCTCTTTAAACAGCTTTTTGATTCGTTCCAGGAATTTTTCGGCGTTTTTGAGCAGTTGATCCATTTCTGTTCCGCTTAGTTCAGTTTTAGTTCCATGTTCGATATCTTTTCTGATTTTGACGTTATTCCTAAGAATGTCTACATATTCTTTCTCCAAAATCTTTTCTTTTTTGACAAAGATTTCTTCCAGCACATCTGGAGTTTCTCTGGGAGTAGGCGGTGGAAGCCCATATAACATTATCGCCGCCTGACTAGGAGTAAGAATAGCATAGTAGGTATCTTCCATAGCCATATCTTTCAATCTTAGTTTTACTCTGTTGATAGTTTGTTCACCAGTGCTCATGAACAACTCAATAGCTTCTCTACTGGGTTTGATTCTTCCCATTCTCAGCAGCTGCTTCCACGGCATGAAAATACTGCGGTCGTATAACGGAACTCCATCTCTTAATAACGTAAAGATGATGGGGTTAGCTTCTTTGAGTGATTCCCAGAAGTCAGTTAAAATATATACTTGGATGTTAAGCTTGTTTTTAATTCCGGTTAATTCTCCCGCTTCTATGCCCATGCCAATTATAATTGCTCTGAGTTTATCTTTCAATTCTATTCGAGTCATCTTCTTGACATCGGTATCATCGATTACTATCCACACATCAATATCTGAAGTGGCAGTAGCTTTTCCCTGCGTCAGCGAGCCGGCTAAGACGTAACTTAAGATATATTTATCAAATTTCTTCAGCACCATGGTTTTGTGAATCTCAGCAATCTTCAACGCTGCTAACATTCCCGTATCAAATATCGGTGCGCTCATGGAAATAAGCTTGTTTAAGTCATATTTGCCGTCATAAGAATTCTGCCATAAATCAGTTAGTAGAATACTTTGCGGAGATAAGTTTTTATCGGTTTCTTCCGCTATTTTCTGGATAATAGTAGAGAATTTCTGATGCAGTTCATCTTTAGTCATCTTTTGACTGGTGGTATCATCTACAACTACCAATAAGCTGATTTTTTGCTCTTCTTTGGTTTTGTCTTCTTTTGACTTCTCATCTTTCTTTTCTTCTTTAGATTGTTCTTTAGCTTCTTCTGATGCACTTTCTTTAGGCAGGGGCTTTTCCGGAGGCAATAACGCTATTCCTACGATATAATCCCCGAATTTCTCTAAAACCTTGGCTTTAAACCCATCTAATTTGACTTTTAGGGCTTCCAGCTTCTTCTCCACTTCTGGCGGAAGCTTAGGCATATTTGATGGTAATTGTACTCCAGCAGGTGCTCCAGGTTGAGCATCTTTTGATGGCGGCGCTACTGGCTTAATATTCTTAGGTTGTATTGACTTGTTTTTTGACATGTTTTTTTCCTCCGTTGTTGGGGTGGTCGTCGTCTAGGCCAAAAGAGACCAAGACAACCATCTCTATGCGACGTTTTAATTATATAATATAGAATATACTTTAGAGGGTTATATTTGTTTGGGTGGGGGGTGGGACATATTGGTCACAAACCTTTGAGCTCGCTTCGCTCGTCAAATGTTTGAATGAAATTCATTCAAGTGGGGTCGAGTCGTTTCGCTTCGCTCACTCGTGACTTTGTTGTCACAAAGTATTCGCTTTGCTCAACCCCACGACATAAGCTTAAATGTCATACTCATTCCCACTCCTACGGAAAAGGCACAGTCCGTTTTGTGAGTGATAGCACCATATCCACCTGAAAACAAGGACGGCTTTGCCGTCCTGTTTTCATTTAATGAGATGCAACTATCG
>JAGVMW010000130.1 GCA_020053615.1 archaeon
GCGATAGTTGCATCTCATTAAATGAAAACAGGACGGCAAAGCCGTCCTTGTTTTCAGGTGGATATGGTGCTATCACTCACAAAACGGACTGTGCCAAATCCACAATAATTATATAAATAACCGCTTCTTCTTTAGAACTTATGCAAATATCCATCTTAGGCGGAGGAAGCTGGGGTACAGCTTTGGCTATTCATTTAGCTCGGAACAATCACAACATCAAAGTATGGGAATTTGTGGTTGAACAAGCTCACAAGATGCAGATAGAAAGAATCTGCCCCTTATTGCCTCAAGAAAAACTTTCTGAAAATATTTTTGTCTCACCTAAAATGGAAGAGGTGCTTCCTGGAAGCGAAGTTATATTTATCGTAGTCCCTTCGGATAAAGTAGAATCAACCCTGTCTAATGCCGTATCATTAATCGGAGAACAGCCCGTAGTTATCTGCTCCAAAGGCTTTGCTTCTAATCTACGCTTACTAAGCGACGTTGCCAAAGAGAAAGTTAAAGGAGAAATTTACTGCTTATATGGGCCAACTCATGCTGAAGATATTTGTGCAGGGGTATTCAGCGGAATTGTGCTGGCAGGGACGGGCAAGTACCGATTAAAGTTGAGAAAAGCGTTGCGCAGCGAGAACTTGAAAGTAGAATTAAGCAATGATATGGTTGGAGTACAGGTAGGAGCAGCTCTAAAGAATATTCTGGCCGTATTTACCGGAGTAATTGACGGGGCAGGTTTAGGGGATAACACTAAAGCTTATATCATGACCAAAGGGCTGGATGAAATCAAACAAGTTGGAGTAGCTTTAGGAGCAAAGAAACCTACTTTTTATGGGTTAGCTGGATTGGGAGATGTAATTGTTACTTGCACCAGTGTCCATTCCCGAAACCATTATGTCGGAGAACAAGTCGGAAAAGGCAGAAAGCTGGACGAAGTTTTAATGGAGATGAAGATGGTAGCCGAGGGAATTACTATGTTAAAGAGCATTCCTTTGCTTCAGGAGAAATTAAAATTAAAACTGCCCATAATGTCAGGATTATATCAAATAATGGTTGAAGGAAAAAGCGCAAAAGAAATATTAAACCAATTGTAATTTCAAATAATTCACTTTCTTTTTTTAGGCGGTACTTCTTTTTTAACTACCGTTTCTAACTTAGTTACTGCTTCTACTTTACTGGTAGCTTCCATCAACGCTTTCTCATCAAAGCCTACGATAATCTTTCCATCAATATCAATCATAGGAACTGCCATCTGTCCAGACTTCTCAATTACCTCGTCTCGATAATTATCGTTCTCAGAAATGTCCAGCTCTTGAAATGAAAGCTTATTCTTTTTCAGCCATTCTTTAAGCTTTTTGCACCAAGTACAATTGGGCGTGGTATAAACTTTTATGTCCATGTTTAGCTTGAAAGAAGATAGTTTTATATATACTTTTTCATTTATTTGTGTTGGTTTAGGATAATGATATCGAATAAGATTTTAATTGGTGCAAATGTATCTTTAGCGATTATTGCTATTTTACTTACTTTAAGCTTCTTGGAGATAACTGTTCCTTCCGTAGGTCAAGTTCGTTATGCTTTAGATCGAACCGAGCCAGTATGTGTTATTTCATGGAAAGAAAAGTTTACAATATTCACCGGCGAGGATAATCTGGATCGCTGTTGTTTAGAAGCGAGAAAACAGTTAGAATGTGTCAAAGAAATAAACGTTTACGATGGAAACAAAGTCGAATGGAGTTGCCGTACCGGAAGCGGAAATGTACTTACTTACGGCTTAAATCGCAAGGCATACAGCTATTGTCGACAGCAAGTATTTTGGGGCAGGAGTTAAGTAATAAATGAAACCAACCATTAAATCTAAAAAACAGAGATGGAATGTTCATCAAAAGATTTTCTTAATACTAGTAATCTTAGTTTTATTCTTAGCCACTCTTAATGTAGCCAAAGCTTTAGGCTGGCTGATTCCCGAACAGCCGGAAATCAAAGTAGAACAAAAAACAATTGTATTGAGTTCGCTGACATTAGAGCAGAAAATCGCTCAAATGATTGTCGTTCCCGGGCAAGAATGGAGCGTCGAGCCGTGGAGAAAAATGGGATTGGGAGGAATACACATCTACGCCATGAAAGATGAACAGCTGTTTAGAAATATGATAGCTAAATTTCAGCAAAATATGACTATTCCTTTTATGGTAACCACTGATTTAGAAGGCTGTTGGACTCCTTTTGGTAATTTCAAGAATTTTACCTCGGTAAGTGAGATTTCAACCGCTGAAAAAGCGTTAGAGGTTGGAACGGAAGAAGGAGAATTCCTGTCGGGATTAGGGTTTACTTTAAATTTTGCTCCGGTAGTTGATTTGAATGATGAGATTTGGAATTGCCGGAGTTTTCCCGGTGATGAAAAGGAAATTACTGAATTGGCAGAGGCTTACATTGATGGAATCCAAAGTACAGGAATTGCGGCTACGGCCAAGCATTATCCCGGAAAGACTTTAGTGGTTAAAGATCCACATAAGTTTGTGGTTGCAGCGGAAATAAGCGCAGCTGATGTTTATCCATTTGCGTCAATTTCTACCCGAGATAAAGTCAAAGCAATTATGGTCAGTCATATTATTGCTTCAGGAGCAGTAGATACTAAAGGAAAGCCGGCTGTGGTTTCAGAAGCGGTTATAGGTGAATTCAAACAGAATTATTCCGGTTTGATAATCAGTGATGAAATTAATATGCTGGGATTGAAGAAGTATTATTCAACTATGGACGAGATGTATATAGCCGTATTTGCTGCTGGAAATGATTTAATCTTAAACTTTAATGATGACCCAAATGAGATTTATCATATGATTCAAGTGGTGAAGAAAGCTGTGGAAGAAGGAAAAGTCAGCGAAGAGCAGATAGATAGCTCAGTAAATAAGATTCTAGAGTTGAAAGGGTTTACAATAGTGTAATTCCGTTTGGTATACTCACCGCAATTATATTTTCTACCAGCGGCACAGTCCAAAAAGTGAGTGATAGCACCATTATCACCACTGCCCAGAAAAATCGAGAGTGATTTTCTGGGCTGAGATGCGATAGTTGCATCTCA
>JAGVMW010000161.1 GCA_020053615.1 archaeon
CTTCCCTTATTGCAACATGGCAATTGCAGAAATGTGACATAAAGAAAGAATTAACCAGAATGTTATCGGCTAATCTGTGCTAAAGAGCTAAACAAATACGAATAAAACAAAAGTAAAAAACAAAATAATTATTTCTCAATCATTCCTTAAAAAACGCTTTATACAGCAGATACGCGCAGTAAATATCCACTTTAGAAGCGACTTCGCAGGTAGAATGCATTCCCAATACCGCCGGACCAGCATCCACACAATTCATCCCATAGCGAGAAAGATACATTCCAATCGTTCCTCCGCCGCCCAAATCAATCTTTCCCAACTCGCCGGTCTGCCACGGAATTTTATTCTTCTCCAAGATAGCGCGCATGAACTGCATGTATTCAGCGCTGGCATCATTAGTGCTATACTTCCCGCCGCCACCGCCATACTTCTCCACTGAAACTCCTCTTCCTAACACCGAAGCATTAAGCGGGTCATTAACATCTTTAAAGTTAGGATCTACTCCTGCAGTAACATCAGCCGAAATAGCATTAGACTTCTCAAACAAACTGCTGGTGGAAATATCCTTACCAGTAAGCTTCAAGAAATCGCAGCAGAAATTTTTCAGCACAAAACTAGCTGCTCCCGTATCTCCGGTAGAACCAATCTCTTCTTTGTCCACAAAAAATCCTACTGCCGTATGTGCTGGATTATTTACTTCTACTAACGCCATCAACGAAGAATACACACACACTTTATCATCCTGCCCATAAGTTCCAATTAAAGCTCGGTCAAAGCCAATATCAACTGGATGTCCTGCTGGCACTAACTCTAACTCAGCACAAGCAAAATCTTCCTCTGCAATACCAAACTTATCATGCAGATATTTAAGCACACCAAACTTAACCTGCTCTTTGATTTTATCATCATTAATCGGGATATTGCCTACCAAAATATTTAACTCTTCTCCCTCAATAATTTTGTCGGCTTTTCTTTCCATCTGATTCTTGGCCAGATGAGGCAGCAAGTCTGGAATAATAAATTTAGGATCAGAACCTTCTTCGCCGATAGAAACGGTCATCTTCTTCCCTTCTTTAGTAAACACTACCCCATGCAACGCTAACGGCGTATTCACCCAATGATACTTCTTAACCCCCCCATAATAATGTGTCTTCAATAACGCCATCCCTGAATCTTCATATATCGGCAACGGTTTTAAGTCCAATCGTGGAGAATCCACATGACTGCCTACTAATTGCAGTTGTTCAGAATTTTTTCCCACAATAGCAGCAATGACACACTTCCCTTTAACGTTCTTGAATACTTTATCTCCAGCTTTTAGTTTGCTGGCAAAAGTAATATCTTTAAATTCGTGTTTTTTCAGAATCGCAATCACATTCTCTACACATCTGCGTTCGGTCTTGCTGGAATCCATAAACCGTTTATATCCCTCTCCGAAACGGAATACTGCTTCCCTATCTTTATCCAAAAATTTATTCCAGCAGCTCTTTTTAGTTAGAAACAACTTTTCCTGCAATTGTTCATTAGCAGACTTCTTATTATCTTCTTTTTTATCCATCAGTATCACCTCTATTATTAAGCATAATTATTAATGAAAGAACTTTATAGAAGTATTTAAGCCTTACTGCCCTAAATTAACCATCGCCCTAACCGCCATAGTAGCATAACTGCCTTTTCCTAACGTAAAACTAACTTTAATCTTCTTCTTTCCTTTGTTCAACTCATCTTTTTCTTCTTTTCCCACTACCAGCTCTTTAACTTCAGTAAATGCTTTTCGTAATTCTCCTTCTAAAGTTAGCTGTGGAATCTGCTTGATGATAAAATCAGCATAATCTAACTTCTCTTCTTGCATAATCTCAACAATTATCTTCTTAACCTCGGTATCAGCTTCCAATTCTTCTGCATCAAAGCCAATAATAGGAACGTTTAACTCTTTAAACAATTCTGGGTTTTCCACAAACACTAATTTTCCCTGCGAATAATCTTCTTCCTTTGTAATCTTCCCTTTCTGCCGTAGATATTTGGTCAAAGTTTCGTTCCACATCCGACTTTGATAAGAATTAACATACAAACGCAGCAATCTCATCGGCACTTGTTTTAATGCTCCTACAAAATCAGTGGGAATTTTCTGCAAGTGTTGTTTACATTCTTTACTATGTTCCAATTCTACTGCTGTTTTGAATTCTTTTCTCACTAATGCTTCGCCTCGTTCTACATTACTCTTGGAGAATCGCTGTTCGTCGAAGTAGTTGGGAAAATATTGGGTGGAAATTATTTTTTCTGAATTAATATTTCTAATTACAATTTCAAATTTATTCCCAGCTAAATCACCCAAAGCAATCGGTGCATCTCCATAACCTAAAAACTCAGTAGAGATGTCATTTAGCTTAACTGCAAGCAATTTATCTTTACTTGTTCCATAAACTGAACACACTTGCTCGGTAACCGCTTCTTTATCTTTATTTCCGGCGAAGCCGAATTGAGTTTCTTTCAGGTTTAATTTATTAGCGATATTAGTGAGAGCAGTAAGCGTATTGTGGCCTCTCTTGTTTAATTTGAAGTAAATGTACTTTCCGTTTGGTTTTAATTCTATGTTACTTACTTCTTTAACTACAAAGTCCTCGGGAAGCTGTTTGAGTTGGTACATAAATTATCACCAGAATCATCTCAGGTTAAAAAAGTTTCATTCAAAAACCGAAAGTTCTTTAAATGAGTAATCTACTTTCTCTTTCAGCAAATAAGATACTACTTTCTGCTGTTTTTCTTTGGGCACGATAATTACATTTCCACTTAACTTCTTTCCCTCAACTTCTTTTAATAAGCCATGCTCTTTATACCCTTTCTCTTTCCTTCCATACATTCTCCGAATAAACCGCAGATACTTTTTTTTATTTGACGGCAAAGAAATGATAAACAAAATCATACGCAACGAAGAAGTAATGCTCACGCTTTTTGAATAGAGTAAAATCCCTTCTGAAGCTATACTTGTTTTAAGCTGCCAATTAGCTAAAGTTCCGGCATGGATGGAAAGCGGATAGGTAAATTTAAATTGTTTCCATTTATCATAATCTTTGGAAACATAAAAGCGGGAAGAAGCGGCTCTGGCTGCATTTTCAATTTCTTTCTCTTGTTTAGGGGAACAATCTATAAATATATCAATATCGCTATTGT
Source organism: archaeon (assembly GCA_020053615.1). Classification (GTDB taxonomy): domain Archaea; phylum Nanobdellota; class Nanobdellia; order Woesearchaeales; family GW2011-AR9; genus JACRPH01. The sequence continues at coordinate 3,169 of JAGVMW010000161.1, forward strand.
CAGTAAGCTCATCCCGCACTGCTGAGCCATATAGATAAACATTATTAATGCTCTTGCTAAAAGAAGGGTTCAAAAACAAGAAACTAAGATAGTTCTGTACATATGCTACTGCCAGTTTATGCAATTTCTTCACCCTTTTCCCCCAATCTTTCTTTTATTATCTGATGCAATTGGTTAAAAGCATGGAGTACCGCGTTTAACGCCGTTAAATTAGGTTTTCCATAAATCAGCTTATTTCGCTCTTCTTCGATAATATACATCAGGGAGAATAACTTAACTTTGTCCGGAAAATCAACTTCGAGCTTTCTCTCAGCTAGTGGGACAATCTTCTGTTCTGGCTTGGGAGACTTAAACCATTCGTGTTTAATCATCGCTCCTGCAGATATTTTTCCTAGAACATGCAGGTAAAACTCTAACAACTCGATAGAACAGGCAGAAGTATGCAGACCGATGGTAGCGGTTCTTTTTTCTACGCCAATGGCAATAGCATCCGCTATTTCTTGCAGATGCTCAGTGATGTGCTCTCGATGTATTTGTAATGAAGTCATTTTAGGAATAAAAGTTCCATTTAATTATAAATCTTTTGGTACTAAAGTTCCTAAAACTAGGAAGAAAAGTTCCTACAAAGTAGCCCGCGCCACCGAAGAATCTACAAAAAGAAATCTGGTGCTTTAGGGATGTCCGGGATATATTCATCTATCTGATCTAAAACTAAAAAGTATCGGTCTTGTACTTTCTGGCGTTCTTTTTGGTCTTGTTTTGGATTCGAACTTGTTCCACCCAACTGCAAATGCTCCACATATTCGGTTCCTAACCAGCCCGTAACACACTCGCGATGGAGTAACCGGTCATGGTAATAATAGATTCCTTTTTCTTTCTCGGGGTGAAAACCATCCAAACCCTCATCATAGAAGTGAGTTTCTCTAAAAATTACTTCCGCGTTTAGGGGAGAGAAAAAACTAATTGATATCTCTAGCGAATCTTCTGGCCCGATTTTTCCAATGTCTTTTTTATCACAATACCGCAAGCCAAATCCCTGTTCTCCTTCTTTAAACATCAGTTGGTATGAAATTGCTTCAGGGCTATGGCAGACGAAATGGGAATTCTCGCCACTGTCTTTAAGAGTATGGGGATTAGCTTTAACCCATTCAGCTATCTTCTGAACTCTTTGTTCTACGGGTAAATTCTGTTCTGATGTACTTTCAGGAAGATAGCCTAAAGTGGTTCCAATTACAATTAATGAGAGAGTATTCATCATATAAATTTAGTCATTCGTAGGATTAGTATTCCTCCAGTTATTTTCGTTACTTACGTTTGGTATTTTAGCTTTGTGGTAGTCGATACTCCCATATACCCCTGTTCTAAAGCCATTTTTTGCCTCCGTAAATATGAATAGGGAGTGAAAGAATGGCGGATTTATAAATCTTTTGGTTTATCACCACTATTAAATAACAAGCACCCCGATTAGAACTACTCTAAAATAATAAACCACAAAGATTATAAATATCCCCCCGCAACAAGAATTATACCATAGATTCACGATGGCAAAAACTCTCTCCCAAGAAGCATTGTACCGCCGCATGAAAACAGCCGTAGCTCAGGATGAGCCGGGAAAAGTAGGCGAATTAGATAAAATTTTATCTACATACACCGGAGATTATCGCATTCTTAAGCAATTCTTAGAGCTGTTTAGCAGCCACAATCCCTGGAAAGCCAGCTCTCAGGCAGTATTAAAACAAGCCGTTTTTCGTACGCCAACCGAAATGCGCACCGAGGGAGAAATTTATGGTGTTTCTGTCAGCGGACATAAATTAACCGACCAGATATTTGTGCTAACACATACTTATGATCCTACACGAGTATGGCGCTCCGGCTCTCGAGCCATCACTAAAATTCTAGAAGCTTTTGGAACTGAAGAGCAGAAAGAGCCATTTACATCCAAAGGTAAGGAACGCATTGAGCACCGTAAGAAAGCCCAAGCTGAAATTTGCCTGAAAGAAGTTGTGCAGACGTTAGAAGATGTCCTAAAAAATCCGGACTTAATTGACAATGTTCAAAGCCGCAACGACCGCCTGAAAGTGCATCACATTTTAGAATTAGATGAAGAGCTGAAACGCAGATTGCTGCAGTTAGATAAAGTAGTTTATGGCAATACTGCTTTAATGGATACAGATACTTCTACTCATCTGCTGGCTTTAGACAAAGGAGGAATGTTAATGGGATGGTTTGAACGCCAGAAAGAAACTTTGCCGAAAGCCATCCGTGATATTTATACCACTATTGTTAATCCCATGATATCAATTCCGGAAGAAGAGCGGAAATTCATGTTCGGCTCTCTTATAGCTTACGCCGCCGGACATATGTACGTTAAAAAAGAAGCCATAGTGGGCAACTACATCCAAGATTTGGATTTTATTATGAAAGAATTGCCGGAAGAGCATCCTATCGTAAAGCAATATGGAAAACCAGACTTAACTGCAATTCGTCATCTCCTACCAAAAAATGAAATTACTCTCTTGGAAGCTACCACTATTTTTGATATTTATCCCGTAGACGAAGTGCGCCGAGGCATTAATCAACATTATTTCTATAAATTCCAAAAAGAGATAGAACCATTAATTGAGAAATTAACTCCACTTTTTATCCGTGGTGGAAAATGGCGTGAAGATTGTTATGAAGATAGCGTTCCTTTAGGCAGATTAAAAAGCTCAGTTTATGCCGCTGCACTATGCGGAGAAGATTTTCATGCAGTAAGAGACTGGCTGCGGTTGAAAACCCTCACACAAAACCATGAAACTCGTTTCTACCAAGCCCAATCCCTAAAAGAATTCATCCAGCATGTAGATTCTCTAATTATCGCATCCAGAAAATTAGTTTCTCTAGAACAAACACTTAGAGATAACAAGATTGAAATAGAAGACCCCGAAAACATAGAAGAAATAAAACTTCCCAAGATTCTCTTGCACGGAAAAGACTATTCTACTGCAGAAAGATTTGCTTCAGGTGAAGGAATTACTTTAACAGAATTCGTCAAGCGCTGTGATTATGGTGAAAAGTATTCCAAAGAATGGAAGAAATTGAGAGGAAAAGTAGCGGAAGCCCAAAGGGCAGGATTATATTCAGAAAAAGTTATCAAAGATTTGCGCCCGTTGTTAGATAGAGTTAAGCAATACATCCCTTACAAACAAAAGCAGGTTGAAGTAGAGACTGCAACTAATTTTGTGGAAGCTAATGAAAGTAGAGGAAGAGCGTTATTACACCATATTGGAATGTGGGGGCTTCCTAAATTAACTCAACCTTACTTAACTCCAGAAGAGTGCGAGCGTGTGAATAAAATCATATCAGCGAAAGCAGAATTAGAGCAATTAGAGCAAACCGTTCCAAACTTGGTAGAATTGCTGGAACGCCGAAAAGAACTGCGAGGAACTTTAGTTTATCATTTGGATAAATCCACTGGTGAGATTAATAGCAGATTTTATGACACCCGAGAAGAGCCGAGAATTAAATTGCAGGAAATAGAATTTACCAATCCTCTTGATTTGGAACAGCACCTGAATGCATTCACTGCTAATGCAGTTCTTCTCGCTTCTCTATCTCAGAAATGGTGGAGCAAGTTTGATTATCTAATCTCCAGAGATTTCTACGGAAATTTCAGCCATGGCGGAACAGTTTTGCAAAAAGAGGCCAACCACTGCCGCGGAAGCTGGCCTACTTATCTTCACAGCGAATTAGTACAGGAAGTAGAAAAAAGATACGAGAAAAGAAACAAGAGTTTAAAGTGGAGCAATAAAGTTATCGCTTCCGGAGCGGAAGAATTTTCTGCAGGAGAGTTATGGGAGAAGTATCAGGTAACATTAACCGGAGGGACAGAGGAGCAAAGAAAAATTTTCAAGAATTACGGTTTGGGAATCTATGAAAAGAAAGATTTCCGGACTATGCATAAAGAAGACGTAGCTGATTTAACTAAGAAATTAGCAGAATATAATACTCAAGCTAAGACACACATGAAATTAGAATTAAGCAAAGTTTAGACGTAATAATTGTTTTTAATACATCTTCTCTACCACCAATAAGCTTTTTAATCATTATACCTCTTCCAATCTGAAATGGCAGAAGCTCAGGGAAATTCTAACGGCACCAATGGAAAGAAAGCCACGGGTCGTCCTCTCCATGAATTAGTGGACTTAGAAACATTTATCGTAGAGTATGTATCTTCTTATTCTTGTGCAGTAAACATCAGTCCAGAATCGGAAACAGTTTATGGTGGTAGTTCTTCATCTTACTTGGGAGGATACACCGCAGAGCTGCATCTAAAAGTCACTCCTGATAACCTTGCTAGTCCTACCAGAGAACTAACTTTCAAAGGTAATTCTCCGGTTCGAGGCGGAGATTACATTGCTGCCAGAATTCCACATTATACTGATAAGAGTGAAGTATATAACCGACGTATGAAAAGCTGTGGCTTTCCTGGAAAACAAATAGATTCTGTTTATGTCCGTCGGGCACAGAAAGGAACTGAAGAAGCCATAGAGATGAGTATAATCCTGCAGGGAGAAGAGAAAGAAAAAGTTGCCGAGCAATTGGGAGTAGACCCAGAGCAGTTTGAAGGAATTATCAGAACCGATCATTCGGTGAATTATTCTGCTTTTGTTAAGGAAGAGAAAGAAAAGTAAAGTTAATCATTAATATCTAAAGAAGTATTTTTAGACTTTATCTTAGATATAATTACGCTTCTTGTTTTACGGCTAAATCTGTCTGGCATTTTTCACCAATAGCTATTTTTATATCCCCCATAATTTTAGCCGCGAGAGCCTCGGCAAATTTAACAGGAACGGCATTTCCTATCATCTTGTAGCCATCAGCCACATCATTGTAATAAAATATAAAATTATCTGGGAAAGTCTGAATTCTTGCACATTCCCTTACTGAAAGCCTTCTATATAAATTCTCTTTTCCTTCTACAAACACTCTTTTATTTTCCTCAACAAATTTCATTTTTGGAGCTTGTGGGTGGCATGGTGCGTGCCTACCTCCAGCTTGTATTGTAAATGATGGTTCATCCCAGCCACGTACTCTATTCCTAGACATATAAATTGTCGAAAATCCCCCATTCATATATTCATGATTAATTACTGTGAGTGTATTTCCGTTAGTTTTGTTTTTATGACTTGCAGCAAATGGTTCTGGCAAATCTGAAATTGCATCTCGTAAAGTTAGTTTTTTGTTAAGTGGTAGAGGGAATGAAAATGTTTTACCCATTTTTTCGTGGTATCCAACTATAATCACTCTTTTTCTTTCTTGAGGAACACCGTAATCCTGTACGTCCAACAATTTAAAAGTAACATTATATCCAATTTCTCTAAAAGCATTTACAATTTTCATAAATTCTGAGTGATGTTTAGGCGATAATATTCCGGCAACATTTTCGGCGAGAAAAAATAATGGCTGCTTTGCTTTAATTAAATTAACATAATCATAAAACAGTTTTCCACGAGAGTCATTAATGCCCCTCATTGATCCAGCTAAGCTCCAGCTTTGGCATGGCGGACCTCCGACAAACCCAACAACCGTAGGTATTTCGTCAGGAGAAATGTTAGTTATTGACTGCTTATTTATCTTTATCCCATGATTCTTTTCGAATGTTTCCCAGCAGCCTTTCCAATTATCATTAGCAAAAGCTAATTCAAACCCGGCATTTGTAAATCCGAGGTCTAATCCTCCCGCTCCCGAAAAAAATGATGCAATTTTCATTTTTGTCTGTAAATTATCAGTTTAGACTCTACTAATTTAGCTGGATTGTTTGGATCCCTTATTTTTACCTCTTTTATAATAATAAGTTTGTTTGATTCTAATTCTTTTATATCCTCTTTAGGAAAAGAGAGATATTTTTCTTTTCGGATTAATGCAAATAAGTGAAATTTATCTTCGTCTTCAATTTTGCACAAATCTTCAAAGACGCTAAGTGGATTTTCAATGCTCCACATTCCCCTTATCCTCAATTCAGTTATTCCCAGTGGGTCAACTTTTCTAACCTTTCCAAGCTCTACTGTTTCTCCTTTCTCAAGTCCAAGAGAGTCAAGCACAGAATTAATTTTAGTTTTTATTGGCTCATGCACTTTATCATAAATTTTATGGTCTGCCGCATAACATGTTCCATGTATAAAAAATAATGACCTCACTACTCCGCCTTTTGCATTGCCAACAACATAAAATAAGTCTTTTTCTTTCCAAGCCAATAGCTCGCATTTTCTACAGGCATCCGTTATTCGTATGTCTTCCGACCTAAGTTTATCTTTTGGTGGGGAACTATTTAAAGCGAGAACTGCAGTAAAGCTTTCAATTTTCTTTATCTCAAAAGCATCACTACTTTTTATAATCATATCTGGAGGATTATTTTGGTTCCCGAGATAAGAAAAAACTTGGGTATAAGCCACCTGCTTTTTTGCCTGTGGTAGCTTAAATGACGAGGCAATCGCATCTTTAATATAAAATTCCAACTGCTCGCCAACTGCATTAATCCTGTTCAAGTAAGTAGAAGCATAGCCATCTAAATCGTTGCTTCCAAATGAGATTATATTTGTAATTGCACTTAAAATATTATTAGTCATTTTATCCCCTCTTTAGCATACAATTATACTTGTTTATTTATAAAACTTATCCGAACTTATCTAGTGGCTAGTGTCGTGACAATTTAGTTTTGCGACAATCGTGCCGCAAAATTGCTGTAATTTGACATCATTTTACTGGTACTAAAATGCGTCATAATTAAATTGTTGGAGGATTAATCACAGAAGTGTAGAAACCTTAGATTCTCATAAAAACCTATACTCCATGAACACCATCCTTGCATCATGAGGGTCGTCAAAGAAAATCTTGCTCTGGCTCTTTCTGAAGAACTCAAACGCAGCTCCTTCATTCGTTTTTATTTTCTGGGGATTGGGAACACAACCAGAATGTAATCCTACTAACAAGATTTCTTCCAAAATTATTATAAAGTTTGCCCACTTTTAACACACGAACTGAAATGAAATTAGATAAAATAATAAGAAATGCACTTATTGGTATTTTCTCATTGAGTTTGTATTCTTGCGGAGATAAAGAATTGCATTCCTCTAAGATGGAAGATATTGTGGATACAATGGCTGATGACAGTGACAGCTTACGCGATAATCACTCCATTCAACGCATGTACGAAACTAATATTGCAATTACAGACCAGTTTGCCGACAAAAGTAATTTTATTCTTGACTCCTCTGTAAGAGAGGGGAGTTATAATCTTCTAGACGCATCAAAATCAGACTCCTCTCCTGAAGTCTCGTATAGAAATCAATCCGACTGTGAGTTCTATGCAGATGAAGTAGATTCACTCCCAGAAACAGTAGTAGAAATACTGGCATGCATAGACAAAGATGGTGATGGATACGGGTTAAATTGCATTTTGGGAAGCGATTGCGATGATTACAATTCTTCAGTCCATCAGATATTAGCTTGTGATTACGATGGAAACTCTTGTGGTCAGTTCCAATTGTGTGGGAATAATTGTCCCAGTCCACCAGTGTTAGATGATTGTAATGGCATAGATGACGACTGTGACGGAATTATAGATGAAGATTTTATACCTTATGCCGATGCCTGTTTTGGCTATGGCGAGGAAAATCTCTGTAGTAAGACTTACACTGCCTGTGTATCTGGAGAAATACACCTCTCTTTCGAAGAGAAGTTATTTAATTCCTGTTCGGATATTATTTTACCCTGCCTCACTTACACCGCTGAACCACCCTGTAACAAGCTGACTTATCAATGCAACCTGTTTTATCTAGTTGATCCTTGCCACCCTTTTACTATCCCATCTTACGAATCAGAATGTGATGGCTTAGATAACAATTGTGACGGAATTGTAGATGGGAACACCCTAAATGAGCCAAATCCACTGCTCATTCAATATGTTACTTGTGGAGAGGAAAGTAGTGGCCTTAAAGAGCAAATCTGCACCAGCGGCGAATGGAAAGATTTAACCTCCTGCATCTTTGATTGTATTGATTGGGACTATGATAGTTATGGTCCGGGTCCTAACTGCTTAGGAGAAGATTGCAATGATGATAATCCTTCCGTTCATGATGGATGTTGAATTGTTTTTATTCGGAAAGTTTATAATCAATCACTCATTCTTCCCTGTTGAAAAGAGATGATAAGGAAAGCATATCGAAGTTTATTTTTATGGTTGGTGTTACTGCTTTTAGTTCTCATTATATTGTTCGCTATTCTTCACCAACCACCAGAAACAAAGTTGAAAGAAGAGTTTGATAGCCAGAGGAACATTATCACTTTATTATATGGTGGACGTGCCACTTTATCTGACTCAATTACCGCTTCTGCATTGAAAGACACAGTGCTCACATTTTTGGAAAGCGACAGTAAATTACGGATTAATGCTACCAATTTATATCTCACTAAGACATCTTGCAAGCCAAAAAAGCCAAATAGGATAGGCATCTGTAGCCTTTCTTTTATCCAAAAATATAACGGGTTGGTGGTATGGTCCAGTCAGGTCTTAGTGGTAATCATTAATGATAAAGTAGTTCATGTTAGGAACAATTATTTTCCCGCAATCAACATCTCTATTGTCCCAAAACTATCTCAAATTAGTGCTGAAAATATTGTTAAAGAGACATTATCAACTAATCAATCTGCCAAGAGTATTAATCTAGTGATTTTCCCATACGAAAATGAAAAGGGACACACTTATTATTTGTCCTGGGCAGTTAAAATGCCTTTCTCTGATGGTGGTGATGGAATACACGCGTACACATTCTTTGTTGATGCTCATACTGGTAAAGTAATCGAAAAACAAGATCGTATTACTCCCATTACTGGGAAAGTTGTTGGAAAAGTATTTTTACAGAATCCCCAGAAAGAAATGCAAGTAGAAGTACCTTTTGCTCAGGAGTACATAACCGCAGAGGAGAAAGTGGCAACCACCAATATATTAGGAGAATACAACCTCAATGTTCCAGAAGGAACGATTATCCAATCACAGTTAAAAGGGCCCTTTGTGGAAGTGTTTGAATCAATACTCTTAAATGCTGAAGTTACCACTAAAGCAGATTACGAAGGCACTAACCCTTCATGGGGCTGGGGGATAGTGGATTCATCTTACAAACAAGAAGAATCAAACCTCTTCTATCATCTGAATATTATTTATGATTTCTTTAACAAAGGTTATCCCTTTGATCTCCCCACATTAAATTATCCCAGGAAGTCCTATGTTCAATGGGGGGACCATGGGGGAAAGAATCCTGCAATGCTTACGCAGATTGTGATTATGAGCTTACTAACGAGGGCATTCCTTTTAATAAAGTAGCAACTAACCTCTTTTTGGCTGCAAACGAAAAATGTGAAAGTACTGCTTTGATTAGTGATATTGTTTATCACGAATATACTCATGGAGTTGTCTGTCACGTTTATGAGTGGATGCTTAAACCGTATTGGGAAGAAACAGGATCCATGAACGAAGGCCTGGCAGACTATTTTGCTGCTACAATGAACGATGATTCATGCATTGACGACTTCAAGTATGATTCTGATTGCCTTAGGGACCTTAAGAATAACTTAAAATATCCAGAAGATTATTCTCCAGAACCTCATGCGGGGAGTGGAGTTTTCTCTGCTTCATTATGGGACATCCGAGAAGCGATAGGGAAAGAGGTTACGGATATGCTAGTGATTACTGCGATGAAAGAGTTTCAGCCACAGACTTTTTCAGAATTTGTTACAGCTTTGGTTACATTAGACCAAAAGTAATACTTCAGCTTTATGAAGTGAAGCGTTACCGTCTTCTCGCCTCTCGCAGTGTTTTGTCGAGAGCAGACATCTCCGTAGGAGCCTTCCCTCTGTCTGCCTCGCTGTAAATATTGCAGAGGCTCGACCTTATGACGGTAACGCTTC
>JAGVMW010000041.1 GCA_020053615.1 archaeon
CCATTATCACCACTGCCCAGAAAAATCGAGAGTGATTTTCTGGGCTGAGATGCGATAGTTGCATCTCATTAAATGAAAACAGGACGGCAAAGCCGTCCTGTTTTCAGGTGGATATGGTGCTATCACTCACAAAACGGACTGTGCCACCTCAAAGTAACCTTTATAACCTTTATTAAAATTATATCTTATATCTATGAAAAAGTATGTGATAGTAGGTATATTATTTCTCTTATCTCTACATCTAGCTCTCGCCGAAGGAGACAACAACCTCTATCTTTATGATTCTCTTAAACTCCAGCTGGACGTAATCGGAGCAGTTGAACTTGTACCTGAAAGCAGCTCTTCTACCGTAAAAGAACTCACTGCTGAGCTGAAATTAGTTCCGCAGGAGGATTATCGTCAAAAAATCATAAGCTTAGATAGCGGAAAAGGAGAAGTAAAAGCCAACCAAGTGCTATATGCTTGGAATGATAAAAAATTTGGAAATAAAGATTTTGGATATTCAGCAAAAATTAACACTTACAACGAACGCGTAAAAGTAGAATTTAAAGTGCCTTTTCCATTGCAGGATATTCCAGATGGTTTAAACATATACACTCTGCCTAGCGAGACCATTGATTCAGAGAACTCAGACATAATTTCCAAAGCGGCTGAATTAGCTGAAGGAGAAGACGATGCATTTAAAGTGGCATTCAAGTTAGCCAGCTGGGTAGAAGAGAATATCAAATATGATTTAAATAGCCTTACTGCTAAAGCTTCGCAGAAAGCCAGCTGGGTGTTAAAAAATGAAGAAGGTGTATGTGATGAGATGACTTCTTTATTCGTGGCCATGGCTCGGTCTCAGGGAATTCCTGCTCGGTTTGTTTCCGGTGTTTCTTATACTACTTCTGAATTGTTCACCGAGAATTGGCAGCCGCATGCGTGGGCGGAAGTATATTTACCCGAAATAGGCTGGGTAAATTTTGATATTGCTTTTGGAGAATATGGCTATGTAGATGTAACTCATATTAAACTTAGAGATAGCATTGACTCAACCGAACCAGCCACAAAATTTGAATGGCTGGCTAAAGACGTAAGCATTAATACCGATGACCTTAAGTTAAACGTAAACATATTAGATAAAACTGGAGAACAGTCGGAAGAAATTCAGCTAGAAGAAGAAATCTTAGGAAAAGAAATCGGGCTGGGAAGTTACAATCTGGTGAAAGGTATCGTAAAGAACAATGCTGGATATTATGCCGCTACTACTTTACAACTAGCGGTGCCTAAAGAAATAAATATTCTTGGAAGAAACAAAAGAACAATTTTACTTGGTCCTAAAGAGGTTAAAGAGAGCTATTGGATTATCAAAGCGCCTTCTGATTCCAACCCTTACTATTGGTATACTTTTCCAACTTTAATCTATAACGAGAAAAACGTTTCCGTAAGTGAAGAATTTAAAGTCCAGAAAGGTAATATCATCTATTCTGAAAAAGAGGTAAAGCAATTAGTGGTTATTCCAGAAGATAAAACCTATTCTCGAAAAGTGTCTCTTTCTTGTAACCTGCCTAAAGAGCTTATGCAGAATGAAGAAAGAGAAGTAAATTGCACCCTAAAGAATATCGGAAATGCTAATTTAGAGCAGGTTAATTTCTGCGTTGGTGGAGTATGTGAATCGGTTGATTTGCCGATTAACCAATACAAAGTCAGCCAGATAAAAATAAAAACAGATAAAATTGGATGGAATAAGTTAGTCGTTAGTGCTGAGAACAAACTGATTGATAAAAAAGTAGGATTTGAATATGCCGTGTTTGATGTGCCGCAAATTGAGTTTGAAGTAAATTATCCCGAGACCATTACTTTTGGCGGGGATTTCAGAGTTGATTTTAGTATGAATAAAACTTCATTCAGTGCTCCGCAGAAAGTAAAAGTTACTATCTTTGGAGCTGGTTTTGAGCAGAAGTTTGACCTGGAAGAGTTAAAAGAACCGGAAGATGTATCTGCAGAATTAAGAACAGATAGAATCAGCCGGACAAATAAATATCGTGTTGAAGTCAAATGGGAAGATAAAAATGGAAAGCAATATTCTAAGACTCAGGAGATAATAGTGGCGGGAAAGGGTAATTCTTTCACTGAGAAAGCTAAGATTCTGCTTAATAGTTTGTTAGGAGTGTTTGCGGGATGATTAATTTGAAACCTAAATTTACATTTAAACGCGACCTGTATCAAGAAGCTCGGGGAGGACATTCACGTCTGATTAATATTTACTGCAGGAAATGCAAACAGCTGATTGCAGTATATCAAAAAGATGGTTCGGGAAACTTAAGACGAATGTATTTGGATAGAATTTATTCTCCACTTTCTTTAACAAATTTACAATGTAAACCATTAGGAAGAATATCTATCTTAAACTGCAGTAAATGTAAAGAGATATTGGGTACTCCAACCATGTATCAAAAAGAGAATAGGAAGGTATTTAGATTGTATCAAGATGCAATAATAAAATCTGTAAGGAAGCTAAATTAAACTCTTTCATACTCATTCTTCATCAGCTCCGCATCTCCTTCAATGTTAGGGCTCTCTGAAATAACTGCTCCTTTAATCTTAAACTCTTTCCAAGCTTTTATCAAGTCTTTATAATTCATATCTGATTCCTGCAAGTTCAGATGATGCCGCTCTCCTTTGTCAGTATAATGAATTCCAGAAACGTGAATGTGCATATTATCTAATCCTTTTCTTCCTAATGCTTTCTCTACCTCAACTAAAATATGCCGGAATTCTTCTAGCGTATTATTCTTTCCTCCGGTTCGCGCATGCAGATGGGAGAAATCAATCGTGGGCATTACCTGTTCTAATTCCTGAGATAAACGCAGAATTTCTTTCAGCTCTCCCCATTGAGTGGCTTTACCGGTTGTTTCAGGACGAATCCATAAAGTATGTCCTTCATCTTGCAACTGCTCTATCACTGGTTTTAATGTATCTTTTACAGCTTGATACACTTGCTCGGCAGGATTCTTCATATAATACGCAGCATGGAAAGTCATGCTGTATGCTCCGCAGAGGGAAGCTATCTTTGCGGCTTGATAAATTCGCTTCATGCTAGCTTGGGTAATTGCTCTGTCCATCGAATTGAGATTAATGAAATACTGTCCGTGGCAGGTTAGAATTACATCATGTTTCTGCGCTACTGCTTTTACTTCCGGAGCTTTGTCTTCAGAAATATTAACTTGACGCACGAATTCTAATTCCATCGCTTCTAATCCCAGTTCACGAACGCGTTTTATTCCATCAATAGTAGTATGGGGAAAAGTTGAGAGAGGGATTCCAGCGATGCCGAAGCGAAGTTTGTCCATTAATTATAGTAAATTGCGTAAGGTTTAAGATGTTTTCTATACTCCGGTTAAAAACAATGCTCAAAGCCGAATTACACGCTCACATCAATGCTGATCCGCATCATCTGAAAAACATCAACTATTCTGCGTTCCAACTTATCGATGAAGCGGTTAAACAAAACTTTAATATTCTGGCTATCACCTGCCACGATTGTGTTTATGAGGATAAATCGGCAGAAGAATACGCCAAAAAGAAAGGAATATTGCTGATAAAAGGAATAGAAAGAACTATTGAAGGAAAGCATGTGCTAATTTATAATATTTTTAATCGAGAAGCGCAGAAGATTCATACTTTTGAAGAATTAAAACAATTTAAGCAGAATCATTCTAAGATATTAGTCATTGCACCTCATCCATTCCATTGGACTCCAGTGTGTTTGAAGAACAAAGTTATCCGATATGTGGAGCTATTTGATGCGTGGGAATATTCTTGGTATTACACTTACGGAATTAATCCCAACCAAAAAACAGTAAGATTGGCTCAACAATTCCATAAGCCAATAGTTGGATGTTCAGATGTGCATCGAATAGAAAACTTAGGAAAAACTTACACTTTAATTGATGCTGAACCAACTATTAATAGTGTTTTTGCAGCTATCAAAGAAAATAGGGTAAAAGTGGTTACCAAACCGTTGTCTTGGATTAAATTTGCTGTAATTGTAGCTTATATTCTGAAAGCGATAGTAGGGGAAATGACCTCGACTCACAGTATCTCCGAAAGCGATTCACCTTTTTTGAGTAGTCAGAAAAACCTTAAAATAGAAGATATATTCTCCCTTTGTGAATTCCGATAAACTTACA
>JAGVMW010000141.1 GCA_020053615.1 archaeon
ATGAGATGCAACTATCGCATCTCAGCCCAGAAAATCACTCTCGATTTTTCTGGGCAGTGGTGATAATGGTGCTATCACTCACTTTTTGGATTGTGCCCATTTGAGATAAAGCTTATAAAGTGAGACATTTTCCTTTCTGACTAAAATGTCGCTGTTTTCACAACTAGCAGTATTAGTACTAGCCTTGGCTGGAATTCTATGTGGAATAGCTTTAAGCTACATCGCTCCTGAAGAATTATCTGTAGGAAAGAAATATTTCATCTGGCTGAAAAGAGTGTTGTGGGTAATTTTGTTAGGGATTATGAGTTATAATTTATTTTTAGCGAAAGAAAACATATTACTTGGAATTGATGCAGTACTGTTCATTGGATTATTAATCTTAGAATTCCTGAAAGAAAATAAATATTTTTACATATTAAATTACGCTTTACTTATCGCAACTTATTTTTCACTTCCCTCAAACCAGCTTTTATTCACTTCTGTAATTTTTCTATACGGATTCCCCAGCGGAACGTTACTGAGAATGGAAATATCTCCGCCAAAACTACCATGAAAACCAAAGACAATAAAGAGAAACAAGCTCAGCCAGAATACACCCAGCAAGACTTAGAAGCAACTATAAAAGAAAAAATAAGCCCGCTGCTAGAAGAAACCATGGAAAAGAGCTGGGGCATAACCATTCCCAAAATCGAAACGGACATAACTGACCAATTAAAAAATCCACAACTGAATATTTATATTCCTCCTAATCTAACTTTCTCCCGAGCCAAGAAACTGTTCAAAGCAGAATTCCTCAAAAGAGAATTGCGGTTGAATAAAGGAAACGTTTCTCAATTAGCAAAGTTGCTGGGAGTAAACCGCAGAAGCATCCATCGAGCCATGAAAGACTTATCTGTAAAAAGAGAAATTGAACTGCCCCTTTCCAAAGAAGAATACAACCAAAATATGATAGGTCATACGATTCGTTCTACTTTAGACCAATACAAAAGCGTGCTTCATCCGGAAAAGATGGAAAAAATGTATCAGGAAGTATCTACTTTATCTCGAAACATTGCTAAATTTCTACCATTGGAAGAATTGACATGGAAAGAAGCAGAACGCGAGTTTGAGAAGCAATTCTTGGTACAGGCATTAAGAGAAGGCGAACATAACGTTCTAAAGACGGCGAAGAAGATAGCCATCCGACCGGAGACGTTGTATAGGAAGATTAGGAAGCTGGAGATAAAATAACCTACTCCCCAAACTTTTTAAAGAACCGTTTCTTAGCAATTTCTATCGTCGTAAAATAAGCGGCTAATATCACTCCAATCAATACAAACATCTTCCAATCCAACGGCACAAATTCAAATAGCTGCTGCGAAAAAGCCCAAAACGGCAGAGCCAACGAGAACACTACTGCCCCAATAGACACCAGCACTAACCACACACTTGGCTTGCTCCTAAAGAAAGAGAGATGCGTCCTCAAAGCAAACAAAATAATTACTTCTGAAATAACTGACATTACAAACCAAGACGTCCTAAACACTTCCAGATTAACTTTAAACATATACAGCATTGCAAAAATTAATGTTAAATCAAAAAAAGTGCTAATCAATCCAAAATAAATCATAAAACGAGAAATAAGTTTCATATTCCATCTTCGAGGTTTATGCAGTAATTCCTCATCAACTTTATCGGTAGAGATAGCTAAATTAGGAACATCGCTAATAAAATTGTTCAATAATATCTGCACTGGAAGCAGAGGAATAAATTTCATAAACAATGAAGATAACGCTACCGTAAACATATTCCCATAATTAGCGCTGATGGTATTCAGCACATACTTAGTAATATTTCCAAACACTTTTCTTCCCTGTTTAATTCCATCAATCAATACATGCAAACTTTTGTGAAGTAAAATTATATCAGCTGCATCTTTAGCAATACCGCTGGCAGTATCTACCGAAATACCTACATCCGCGGCTCTTAGCGCCGGAGCATCGTTAATCCCATCGCCTAAAAATCCCACTATATGACCTTCACGATTTAAACTGGCAACTAATTTGTATTTCTGTTCTGGAGTTACTCGAGCAAAAACATTATATCTCTGAGCATACTGCTCCAACTGTGCTGGACTAAGCAGTTCCAATTCTTCACCAGTAATTACTATTCCTTCAGCGATGACCAATCCAACTTCATGGCAAATCTTTTTAGTGATAACCGGACTATCCCCGCTGATAACTTTGACATTAACACCTAATTTATTTAACAGACTTAATGCTTCTTTAGCAGATTTTTTAGGAGGATCCAAAAATAACAAGAAACCCAGCAGAGTCAAATCAGTTTCGTTAGACTTGGTTGATTTATTTTTAGAATAAGACTTTTCAGCTATGGCAATTACTCTATATCCATTATTTTCGTAGTCTTTTACTCTTCTCTCAACTTCAGATTTCAATGCGGGAGATAACTTACACTTGCGTTCTTTGAGCTGAGCAAAGTCACACACTTTAATAATGGAATCCGGAGCGCCTTTAACTAACAGCAACTGCGTTTTATCCTTCTTTACAATTACACTCATTCTTCTCCGCTCAAAATCAAATTCATTTTCATCGATGAAAGTATACTCTTTCAATTCACGTAATAAAGACTTAGTCAATGAATGCGCCCAGATGGATTTATCTATCGGATTTTCTAATGCTTTTTTGTTCAAGCCTTGACTGGAATTGCACAACATTCCATACAGCACTAACCGAGGCTCTTTCTCCTGGTCCAGATTAAGAAATTTCTCTAAAGTAAGCTTGCCTTCAGTTAAAGTTCCAGTCTTATCACAGCATAACGTATCAATATTGCCTAAATCCTCAATAGAAGAAAGCTGTTTGGTGATAACCTTCTCTTTCGCCATTTTCAACGCGCCGTTAGACAAAGCTACAGTCATAATTAAAGGTAATATCTCTGGAGTAATTCCTACTGCTAAAGCTAATGCAAACATAAATGAACTAAAATAGCCCTTACCTAATAGAGCATTGGCAATAAAGATAAACACAGTCATAGCCAAAATAACTTTCAATAAGAAATTACTAAATTTATGAATACTCTTCTGAAAATTTGCTTCCGGCTCTTTTTTCTTGAGATACGCTGCAGTTTTGCCAAAGAAAGTTCTCTCTCCAGAATGAGTTACAATTCCTTTTCCCGATCCGCTAGAAACAAATGTACCCATAAAGGTCATATTAAACAATTGTGAAGGTAGCTCATAATGCGGCGGAACTAAACTGATTTTCTTTAGCACTGGAATCGATTCACCGGTTAAAGACGATTCATCAGTTGTAAAATCATCCACATAAAATAAACGTATATCCGCGGGAATCATATCTCCAATATTAAGATAAACTACATCTCCGGGAACCAGATGCTTAGAATCAATTTCTTTTAACTCTCCATCACGGAACACTTTAACCTTTGATGAAACGTATTTTTTGAGTTCGCGGCTGGCTTTTTCGGCGCGGAATTCCTGAAAAAAACCCAACGAGATGTTCAATGCAACTATAGACAAAATAACTATTGCTTCTACCTTCTCTCCCAGAAAATAAGAGATGATAGTAGCAGCCAGAAGCACCAGAACTAAAGGATTCTTAAATTGAGAAAACAGAATATCCCACGCACCATGCTCTTCTTTCCGACCAAAGTCATTCAATCCCTGCTCTTTAAGCCTTTTTTCCACTTCAGACGAAGTTAGGCCTTTCTCGGAGCTTTTAAGCTGGCTGAATAGTTCTTTCAGAGTAATTGACCAAGGTGTACCCTCTTTTTTAAACATGGACAAGGTAATTGTGCGGTAGATTATATATTTTGTTGTTGATAGGCACAGTCCGTTTTGTGAGTGATAGCACCATATCCACCTGAAAACAAGGACGGCTTTGCCGTCCTGTTTTCATTTAATGAGATGCAACTA
>JAGVMW010000093.1 GCA_020053615.1 archaeon
ACGTTCTCCGTAAGAGACAACCCTCTTGTCAGCTCGACGTACACGTCGAAGAGGCTCGACCTGATGATAGTGGTGCTTCATTTTAGTGAAGTATTACTAATGATTTACTTAACCCACTCATCCCACGCCGGCTTAGCCGTCCCATCATCTCGATGCAGTCCCATGCTGTTAAACGGCTCAATTGTATTTGGATTATACATAAAACTCCAAATCATCATCTCGAGATTTAAACTTTTGGTACAGTCAAAGAAAACTTTCACAAATTCAGCCTGCTCTGCTTCGCTACTTTCCAAACCGGTTGGACTATCAGCACTGTGCCAGCCAATCTCGGTAAATGCAACTGACTTTGAAGTATGTGATTTTATTTCTGAATAATAATCTGTTGGAATCTCTGAAAGTTCTTTGTAAATCAATCCAGGATAGGAAGTGAAAGCGATAATATCTGACTTGGGAAATTTGTCTAACAGTTCCCATTCCGCTTCAGCAGGATTATTCACTCCGCCAAATAAGCCCCCATTAAGCCCTTTCATCTTCTCCAGCTGAAAAACAGTAAACACTTTTGTATTAGGAGAGCTGGCTTTTATCGCATCATAAACTTCATTGTAGAATTGCACAAACTCTTCAAAGTCAGCTGGTGATTTTTCATATAAAACATTCACTTCAATGCCTAATCCCAAATATTTTGGTTTGTATTCTTCAGCAAAAGCCACCGCACTATTCTTGTAAGTAAGTTTAGTAGCATCGTCGAGAGGCCTCAACAGTTTGCCGTTTGATTGCGTGAAAAATTGTGCTTCTACTACTGGAATCAATCCATACTTTATCGCAAGAGAAGAAACTACTTTTGGACCGCTTTTAGAATTAGATAATTCATTCCAATCTCCTGCCCAACTTACTAACTTGCCACTTTGAGTAGCTTTCTCCCAAAAATCAGTAAAATCATCTGCTTGAAAGCTTTTAGGAGAAAGACTTACACCTTTAAGCGGAGTAGATGATGATGCAGTTGAAGGTTCAGTAGTAGATTTACTAACTTGGGATTCATTAGCACATCCGCTTACAATCAGCATTAGAGTTACTAATAGAAAGAAATATTTTGATCTCATATTTGATAGATAAATACTAAAACATTTATTAATTTTGCTAAGCTCTAATCACATTTGTTTAGCATCTTTGAAATTCTAGACGAGGCAATAGCTAAAGTGACATCTCCGTAGGAGCCGTCCCTCTTGTCAGCTAGATGAAGAATATATTCGACACGGTCTCGTAATAGCAAAGCGTTTGTTATATCGAAAAAGCTCGATTTTATGACGCTACCGTTTCTTAAAGCTAAAGTATTACTGAAAATATCTTAAAACCCCAGCCTTCCCATCATCACATCTACATCAAACTCTTCCAAATCATCATAATTCTGACCAACTCCCAAAAATAAAATCGGCTTGTTGATGGTATAAGCAATAGACAACGGCGCACCGCCTTTCTCATCTACATCTGCTTTAGTAAGAATAGCTCCATCCATCTCTACCAAAGCATTAAACTGCTTAGCCTGCTCAATACAATCGTTTCCGGTAATAGATTCTCCTACAAATAATTTTAAGTCTGGTTTAGTAACCCGAATAATTTTTTCCAGTTCTGCCATCAGATTAGTATTGCTGTGCAATCTTCCGGCTGTATCAACCAGAACTACATCAATATTATTCTTCTCGGCATATTTAACTGCATCAAAAGCTACTGCCGCCGCATCACTTCCATAATCGTGCTTGATAATTTTCACTCCTAACTTATTTGCATGCTCTTCCAACTGCTGAATTGCGGCTGCTCTAAATGTATCACAGGCAGCGAGAACTACTGAAAATCCGTTTTTCTTTAAGTAATGAGTTAGTTTAGCAATAGACGTAGTTTTTCCTGAGCCGTTAATGCCAAAAAAAGCAATTACATACGGCTTTTTGGATTTTTTTTTGATTAGAGACACTAAATTAATCTTATCAAACGAAAGTATATCCCGCATAGTCCGCTGAAGAGTCTCTTCGATAACCTTTTCTACATCTCGAGGAATGGGTTTGTCTACTAATTCTTCTTTCAAATCTTCTTTTATTCTTTCGATAACTTCTACTGAAACATTATTTTCTAGCAAAGCCACTTCTAATTCCCAAAACAATTCTTCAAATTTATCGGCGGAGATAGTTTTGGTGGTAAGCGTTTGTTTAATCTTATCAAAGAAGCCTTTCTTTTCTTCTGGCTGCTTTTTTGGTTCAGGAGATTCGGGTTCTTCTTTGGATTTCTCTTTTGTTGATTTTGGTATTCCTTGTATTAACTCTTCAATCTTCTTGAAAAAAGAGAAGTATTCTTCTAACAACAAGCCGGGGATAAATTCTTTCTTCTCTTTCTCACTAAGATTAGATATTTTTTTAATTGACCAGAATTCCAAGCTTGTGGCTTTATCTTTCTCTAATTTAAAGCTATTCACTTCACCATCAAACCGATAGGCGTAGATTTTCTTAAGAGTGTTATTGATTCTGCCCGTAACTTTATCAGCATATCCTTTTCCGCGAAAATCCCCCAGACATATCAAATCTGCTGAAGAGGTTTTTATTCCTGTCTCTTCTTCTAATTCTCTAACTGCAGCAGAGAGATAATCTTCACCAATATCAACATGACCTCCAACAGAAGCATCAAGCAAATTAGGAAAAGTATCTTTGGTTGGAGCTCGGCGTTGAAATAATATTTCATCATTTCGATTAAATATCCAAACATGAACTTCTCGGTGGAGTAATCCTGCCTGATGAATTTTTTCTCTGGTTTCTATTCCTATAACTTTCCCCTGTTCGTTAACAATATTTAGCTCTTCTTCTATCTTATCTTCAGTTCCCTCTTCCACTTCCTCTTTCTTTCCGAACAGCTTGGAAAAGAAGCCGCGCTTTTCTTCCGGTTGAGGTTCTGATTCTTTTAATTGGTCTACAGTTAGAACAGTATTAATGGTTAAGTAATACTCCCATCCCGGCTGCCACACTTTTCTCTTTCTCCAATCTTCAGCAAATGCCTGCTCCCAAGTTTTATTCTTCAAAATAACATCAAGAACTAACTGCGGAGCTTTATGCGCAATAATTGCTACATGTTTACCAGCATAATTTTTCTGTAAGAATATCAGAAATTCTGTAATTCTTTTCTTTACATCTTCATAACTCTCGCCATCAGAAAATCTCTTTGTTATGTGTTGTTCTTGAAGTGGTTCGACAATTTTAGATGGCTGAGCATTATATTTGCCATAATTGCATTCTCTTAATCTTTTATCTTGAATAATTTTAATTTTATCTTTGAATGTTAGTTCAGCAGAATGTACTGCTCGTTTCAAATCGGAACAGAAAACAACATCAAAATGCTTGCCTTTGGTTTTATTCCATAGTTCAGCTGATTGTTTAATCCCTAATTCAGATAATTCAACATCAGAACAGCCAGAAGAAATGTCTTTTTCATTATCAGTTGTGGTTCCATGCACAAAATAAGTTATTTTTACCGTATCCGGCGGGATTTTCTCTTTTTCTTCTACTACTTTAACTTCCTCTTTCTTTTCAATGTGATGTTCTGTTTTTGGTTTATGTTCAGGTTCTTTTTTATGTTCAGTAATTATCTTCTCTTTTTTTGATTCTTCTTTTTTCTCCTCAACTACTTTCTCTTTCTTCTCTTCCACCACTTTCTCTTTAACTGGTTCTGTTTTTTCCTCAACTTTGATATGCTCTTTCTTCTCTTTATGTTCTACCTTAACTGGAATTGCTTCTTCTGTTTTCCTCTCTTCTTTAATTGAAGTTACTTTTTCTATCACGACTGCTTTCTGTTCTTCCTTAATCTCTGCTTCTTCTTTAACCTCAACTTTTTCTTCAACTTTCTCTTCCGGAGTAATCCCTGCTTCTTCTTCAGCTTTCTTAGAAAAGATAGAAAGTGCGCTTTTGAGTTTCTCTTTAAGTTTGCCGAACATGGTAGAATTACTCTTTTGATTGCTCTTGTAGCTCTTGATATAGCATCATTGCTTGGTTATTCAACTGCTGCATCACTGCTTCAGCATTCTGTAAATTAGCGGTTAATCCGATTTGCTGTTCTCGCAACAGTTCCACCACTTCGGGAACAGTTTTTTCTACAGTTACATTAGAACCAACGTTAACAATCAACTTTTTGGTATCTTTTAATTCGCCTTTGACAAAGATACCATTAGCTATCGGAGCTAAGAATTCATTATTCACTTTAGTATGCTCCAATTCTTGCAACGCTTCCAGAGATACTTCTAGCTCAGCATTCTGTTCAGCCAGCATGGTTAAGTGCTTGTTAACTTCTTCCATCTGCTGCTGCATCAGCTGCAACTGCATATATTTCTGCTTCATTTGTTCTTCGTCTGCCATTAAGCAGCTATTTGAACCGCAGTTTTATAAGGTTTTTGGAGGAAAATGTTCTAATAAGAAAAATCTCTTAATTTAACTTAGTCTATCCCAAATATATCCATTAACTCGTGAGTTGCATACACCACAATTCTATTTTGTTCTTTTAGCTTCTTCTCATTCGACCAAATAGGACTTTTTAAATACAACGCCAATGCAAAATAGGTTATATCTTTCTCATCCGGACAAATCCTCTCCGCTTCTTCTTTATATTTTAGAAATTCTTCTTCTGGTATGACTTTTATCTTTTTCTTCAAGATTTCAATAAATTTGTCAATTTCTTCTTTGATTAATCCTGATTTCTTAACAATCAACTCTTTATTATTTTCAATCTCTTCAAATAATAATTCTGGTGCAACTAGCTCTAATTCTTCAACAAATAATAGGTCTATTGGTTTCCCCGGTTTAATCAATATCGAAATTACGGGGTTAGCATCTACAATTAGTTGCATTATATTACATTCCTTTGAATTTCTTAGCCATACTCTGATTAATCTTAGCTGTTATTTCATCAGCATCTTTATCGGTTAATTTGCTTTTCTTAGCAATATTCTTCAGGAATTCTACTTCTTTAATTTTCTCTTCAAATGCCTTGCGAGCTACGGCAGACCAATTAATCTCTTCTAATCCAATCATTTGTTCTCTTAAGCCATCCGGCACTGAAACAGATAATGTTCCCATTTTTGCTCACCTTGTTATTTTTATTACAATTGTTACTTTTGTTATAAATAATAATTGTACTATTTAAACTTTTCTGCCCAAATCTATTATCCCTAACCTAGAAAACATTATATACCTCCAGTAAAGAACATTTATCATGACCTCTCAATCTACTAGATTACTAATAATCCCTTGCTCTGGCGAGGATACTGCCAAATTGGCTGATAATATTTATACTATTCTGCGTCGTGATTATGGGTTAGAAAACCAAGTAGAAAAGCTTCCTAGTATTAGAAGGAACAGTGTTAAGAAAGACACTAAAAAAGACAATCTTCACCCTTTAGTTAGCGACTATTTTCCAGATGCGGAAGCACAAGTAGATATCGGAAGAAACCAATTAAAAGATGTTATAAGAGGAAAGCATGTGGTTTTAGTTGAGCATTTGTTAACTCCTAATCGAAGAATTGCAGATGGCGACACCCAACTAGTTTCAGTAAATGATCACATTATGGCTGTACGTGGTTATCTTGATGTTATTAGTAAAGTAAATAAGAAAGATGATACCATTCCTCAAATTACTTTAGCCGCACCTTACTTAACTTATGTTCGTTCTCACAGTATTGAGAAATATGAAAGCAGAGGATTTTATCAATTAGACTCATTAAGGAAAACTTTAGCGGATTATCGTCATGATGGCCTGGAAGCGTTGCTAACAATTGATCCTCACTCTTTTAAAGCTGCCCAGATTGCTGGAGAACTAGGAATTGATTTTCATTCTATCAATCCTTTCCAATCTGCGCGAGCAATAAATCCAGCTAAACTTGGATTAATAGAGGGTAAAGCAAAGGAACTATTAAAAAAGATACGCCCTTTTCAGGAACGATTCAACTTGATCAAAGGAGATAATGGAAATCATATTTATATTGTTTCTGTAGATGATGGGACTGAAGCCAGAGCAGAAAACTTTATCGAAAGAGCTTTTCCTGATTTACCCACCGAAGAGGTTTATCCCAAATTAGGGCACAGTCCAAAAAGTGAGTGATAGCACCATTATCACCACTGCCCAGAAAAATCGAGAGTGATTTTCTGGGCTGAGATGCGATAGTTGCATCTCAT
>JAGVMW010000065.1 GCA_020053615.1 archaeon
ATGAGATGCAACTATCGCATCTCAGCCCAGAAAATCACTCTCGATTTTTCTGGGCAGTGGTGATAATGGTGCTATCACTCACTTTTTGGACTGTGCCATGAAGTGAAAACATATATAAACTAATTCTTATTCTTTGGTGATATGGACTTCAAACATGAAATAATTGCGCTGTTAAAATCAGCCACCAAATTAAGCGAAGAAGAATTATCACCATTGGTATCTTCTCCTCCTGATCCAAAAATGGGAGATTATGCTTTCCCTTGCTTTAAGTTAGGCAAGAACGCTAAAGAGGAAGCAGACAAGCTCAAAGTAAAGTTAAAACTTCCCCAATTTGTAGAAAAAGTAGAAGTTTCCGGACCGTATCTTAATTTCTATGTAAGTAAAACTTTTCTAACCGAGCAAACTCTTTCCATTATCCGTAAGGAAAAGAAAAAATATGGTGCGGGAACAGAAAAGAAAAATATTGTAGTTGAATTCTGCAGTCCTAATACTAATAAGCCGTTGCATCTGGGTCATGTAAGAAATATGGCTTTAGGCGATGCCATGGGCAGGATTCTTGCTTTTCGTGGAAATAAAGTTCATCCGGTGGAGATAATCAACGATAGAGGTGTACATATCTGTAAGTCTATGCTGGCGTATGAACGCTGGGGGAATTCCCAGAAGCCAAATAAGAAAACCGATCACTTTGTGGGAGATTATTATGTGCTGTTTGCAGCTAAAGCTAAAGAAGATGAGCATTTGGAACAAGAAGCACAGGAAATTCTGGTTAAATGGGAACATGAGGATAAAAAAGTGCGGGCATTGTGGAAGAAGATGAATAAGTGGGTAGTAGATGGCTTCAGACAGACGTACACTTTATTTGGGGTTAAGTTTGAAAAAGAATATTTTGAGTCAGATTTCTATACCAAAGGGAAAGATATCGCTTATGATGGATTAGATAAAGGATTTTTTATCAAAGATGAAACTGGAGCGATTGTGGCTCCTCTGGACGATTTTGAATTAGGAAAAAAAGTTATTGTACGCGGAGATGGAACTGCGGTGTATATTACTCAAGATTTGTATCTGGCAGAATTGCGATATCAGGAATTTAAGTGCGACCAGCAGATTTATGTGGTAGCATCCGAGCAGAATTTACATTTCAAGCAGTTGTTTAAGATAATGGAATTGTTTAAACGTCCGTATGCTAAGAATTTGTATCATTTAAGTTATGGTTTGGTTAATCTGCCTACCGGAAGAATGAAATCTAGAGAAGGAACGGTGGTTGATGCTGATGATATCATGGAAGAGATGTTTGGTTTGGCAGAGAAAGAAATTCGTGCTCGATATACTGAATTATCTGAAGCAGAGATTAAGAAAAGAGCGCACGATATCGGTATCTCTGCATTGAGATTTTACATGCTGCGAGTGGATGCAATCAAAGAGATGATATTTAATCCGCAGGAGTCTATCAGCTTTGAAGGAGAAACTGGCCCATATGTGCAATATACTCATGCCCGCGCCTGCAGTATTATCCGGAAAGCTGCAGAGAAGTCATCGGTGAAAATATCTCTTAAAGTAGATTTTTCTAAGTTGAAAGAGAAAGAGGAATTAGCAGTAATTAAATTATTGTATGATTTCCCTGAAGCGGTGTCTAAAGCAGCAGAGTTATACAAGCCGCATATTGTTACCAGCCATCTGCTGTTATTGGCGCAGAAGTTTAATGAGTTCTATCATGCGCAGCAAGTTATTTCTGACGATAAAGAATTGATGAAAGCTCGGTTGTTGCTGGTGGATAGTGTGCGGCAGGTATTAGCGAATGGACTGGGATTGTTAGGGATAGTGGCGTTGGAAGAGATGTAAGATTCTTTGGTTTATTCATTTTGTAGACTTGTAATTTATGCAAACCAGAACGTTTAAATACCTCTTGAAATATCTTCTAGGATAAATGGTGAATGGATGTTAAAGTATGCTTATTATCAAAAAGGAAAACCAATTATAGGAGAAGGGCTGAATTATGTTGTTCCTACCAATGGAGATTTCCTGTGGCTCTATCTTTCCAAACCTGACATTGAAGAATTGAATAAAATAGTTACAGATTTCTCGTTGGATTTAAAGACGCTGCAGGAATTCAATCGTGCCAGCCATTCCAAGCGTTATTCGACTACCCCGTTCCAATTCGTGTTTGCGGATTATTTTATCGAGAAGGATAAGATTAAGTCGACGCGCATATTCTTTATCTTGGGGAAAAACTTTTTCATTACTGTTGCTCCCCAGCATTATGATTACTACACTGAATTGTTTGACCGCATCGTCCAAGAGTTAGCTTACTGTAAGAATGGGAAGAATATGGCTCATCTTCTTTATCATTTCTTAGAAGAGGATACGGAAGAGAATTATGATGTGCTGGAGAAGACTGAAGCGCAGATAATTCATCTGGAAAGCGGGGTAGTTAATTCAAAAGAGGTTAATGTGCGGGAAATTGTAGCGTTGAAACGAGAATTATTTCACATGACGCGAAGATTTTGGGCTTCGGCAAAGATTATCTTTGCTATCAAGAAAGGCATTACTCCTTTAGTTTTGGATAAGCAAGGAGCTAATCTGCTGGATGATATCTACCATACGTTTCAGCATCAGATAGATATGGCTACAGCACAAAAGGAGATGCTTTCGGATGTGTTGGATGTTTATACTGTTTCGCTTTCCAACCGCTTGGCAAACATTTCTAATGGGCTTAACCATACTATGAAGTTTCTTACTGCACTGACGGTAATTATAATGGTGCCAAATCTGATTGCCAGCATCTATGGGATGAATTTTAAGCTCATTCCATTTTCAGAGTGGACTTACGGATTTTATATTATTGTTGGGGTAATGGCGGCATCTCTATTGGCTACTTTAGGATATTTCTGGAGAAAGAAGTGGCTGTGAAGTGAGGATAATATATAAAAAATTAGTCTTCAGAAAACAAGATTACTTTTGAGAAATATTCCAAATAATTTCAAAGTAAGTTTTCAGTTCTTCGGCTATTTGTTTATTCTTAACTTCGATTACATAAGGTTTGTCTGAGGTATAGCAGAAAGCAATAAAATTATCTGAAATAATTGTTCCAACTGTTGAAGGCAAGTTTTTGATAAACCTATTCCTCCCAAGATTATTATATTGTAATATAATTTTGTCTCCTCTAAACTTTTCATCCCAAATCCCTCGGTATTCAATTTTCTTATTTAACTTTAAGGTCTTAACTTCTTTAATAAGTCTTTCAATAAAAATATTAGAGCTCAGAGTAAAAGCATACGTATTTCCGATTATATAACAAAATGAAA
>JAGVMW010000149.1 GCA_020053615.1 archaeon
CGTTCTCCGTAAGAGACAACCCTCTTGTCAGCTCGACGTACACGTCGAAGAGGCTCGACCTGATGATAGTGGTGCTTCATTTTAGTGAAGTATTACGAACGAGGGATAAAGTAATTCACGGTTACTTTGGTGTAGATTTGGACATTGTTTGGGATATTACGCAAAAAGACCTTCCAAAATTAAAAGAGCAAATTAAGAAGGTTCTTGAAGAGATAAATTAGACACCCAGCACCATTCATCTCCGCAGAAATAAATTTATTTTATCTCAATTCCTTCTTTAATCGCTTGGCTAACCAGACTAACCTGTTTGCTTAGCCTCTTGAACTCTTCAGGAGTGTAGCAAAGAAAATCTACCGGATAGTTAAGGTTCCAACAATCATAAAGTTGTAATGGTCTCTTCCTAAATTCTTTTTTTCTAAAAGCTGGACTGACTAAAATCAAATCAAAATCGCTCCAGCAAGTATTCTTTTTCTTTGCCCGCGAACCAAAAAGAATCATTCTTTCAACAGGAATTAATTTTTTGACCCGATTTTCAAATTCTAGAAGGTGTTCTAAATGTTTTTTTCTGCCCATTGCAAAACCCTCTCAGCGCGATTTAAATCTTCCAATGTCTCTTCTTTAGAATACTCGCCTAAGTTAGTATCAGGATAACGAGCATCGATATATACTGTGGTTAATTCTTTACAATCATTCCTTAAAGAGGAGTCAATATCAACTAAACTGGACAACTTTACTAAATCATGAATTTTTACTAATTTTTCCTTTTTGCTTATTAGAACCGCTTTTAAACCTTTTTCAGCAGCTTGTTGACAATAAAAAGAAGATTCTTTATACCTCTTTCCGGTAAAAAGATATTGAGCGGTATCTAAATCCCGCTTGGCTTGTTCTAACCAAATTCTAACTTCTTCTCTCATAAGATATTATAAACGAAGAATTTTTATAAACTTTTCCTACCTATTTTGTCATTCCGCCCAGCTGTAATGATCGCCTTCGTCCAGCATCCCAGCCGACACCCAGCACCATTCTTTATTTCCTTTTACTCAACACCCTAAACGCCGCTTCCAAGTCCTTAGCTGACCTTATTTCAGCTTGAGCCAAAGAAAAATTGCTGAAAATAACTTGAAGCTTATACTTCCGGCACAATTTTAAATTAAATTTCATCCGATTTAATATTTTACCCGCATCCGCAGCATGTAAAAGAGCGCTAAATGAAAATCCAACCGCTTTTCCTTGCTCAAACGCAATTTTACTCAAAATATGATCCAATCCGGATTTGGGATAATGCAATGAATCTTTCCTAAAAATGCTCTCCATGCCCAAAATTACATCAACCGGAACTTTCTCCAATACAAAACGTAAAATTTTCTCATCGTTGCATCTGCAAATCACCATTAGCTTTTTCTTTTTCGCTTCTTTAGTCTTAATCAAAATATCTTTAGGCGTTCCCGAGACCAGTACAAAATCTCGACCAAGAAACAACGTTTTAGCAAACCCTAATCTAGCACTTAACTGTTCTACTTCCAAACTAGGAGATAGCAAGAGATAATTGTCCATTTCCAGTTAATAAAATCACAAAACTTTATAAAACCCACTCTTATTTTCTTTATTAGCTTTAATCTCATTAGGAGAGGAAAGTTACAATATGGAACTTACTGTATTTATAGAAAGAGAGAACTGCAGGAAAAAAATCAAATTTTCCGGAAAAAGCGTACATGAATTCTTACGCCAATTAAAAATAAATTCGGAAGTAGTTATCGTAACCAGAAATAATCAAGTATTAACTGAAGAAGAAATATTAAATCATAAAGATAAACTAGAAATTCTAAGCGTAGTGTCTGGAGGTTAAAATGAACTGCTCCAAATGCGATAAACCTTCTGTAATCGAACTCCAACACGGTGCATTATGCCGCAATCATTTCATCAAGTATTTTGAAGATAAAGTATTCAGCACCATTAAAAAGTATCATTTAATCAATCAAAATGATAAAATCGGCGTAGCCTGTTCTGGAGGCAAAGATTCGCAGACGGTTCTACATCTGGTTAAGAAATATCTCACTGAAGAAAATATTCAAACCAAAAATTTATTCGCATTAGCCATAGACGAAGGAATCGCTGGATATCGAACTAAAACTCTAAAAGATCTTAAAAAATTCTGTCAGCAAGAGAAAGTTAAATTAATCGTTGTCTCCGCTAAAAAAGAATTTGGCTTCACTTTGGATCAAGCCATCAAGAAATTAAGAAAGAAAGATGCCAAAGAAAAGCCGTGCCATATTTGCGGGGTATGGAGACGATACCTCATCAATAAATATGCACGCAAGCATGGAGCAACTAAATTAATTACCGGACATAATTTAGATGATGAAGCGCAGGCAGTAGTGATGAACATCTTTAAAGCCAATACCTCATTAATGTCGCATCAGGGACCGATTACGGGGATGCATCAAAATGAATTATTTGTACAAAGAGTAAAACCATTATATTTCTGCACTGAGAAAGAAACTAAATTGTATAGCTTGCTCAAAAGCTTCCCGGTTAGGTTTGTAGAATGCCCTTACGCCCAAGAAGGCTACCGTGCACAGATTCGAGATATGCTAAACGAATTCGAATCCAAGTATCGCGGAACTAAACAAGGGATCATCAATTCATTCTTGTACATGCTGCCGGCAGTAAAAAGCTTAGAACAGAAAAACGCAGATGATGTTATAAAATTGTGTGTAAAATGTGGCGAGCCTGGCAATCAGCAAGTGTGCCAAGCATGTAAAATAAAAGAGAGATTAAAATGAACCAAAAATATTTGTTTAGCATCCTCAGGTCAAAATCCGTGCAATCATATCTTCTAAAGCGACGGGGGGACTTGCCCCCTACGGGGATGTCGCTTCTACAATTAACTCTGCAGAGATTTTGAAGATGCTAAACAAATATAGTGAACGTTATTCGCGACAGGAACTAGTGTTAGGAAAAGCAAACCAGAAGAAACTACAAAAAGCCATCGTAGCGATTGTGGGAGTGGGTGCTTTAGGTACAGTAGCCGCAGAATTATTAACACGTGCGGGAGTAGGTAAACTCATTCTAATTGATAGAGATACAATAGAAGAAAGCAACCTGCAACGGCAATTATTGTTTACGGAAAAAGATGTTGGGAAAAGTAAAGCGAAAGTAGCAGAAGAAAAGCTGAAAGAAATTAACTCTACCATTAAAATTAAGCCTCATGCCATACATCTTAATTCTGAGAACATTTCTTTGCTGAAAGAAGCAGATTTGGTGTTAGATTGTACTGATAGTCTAAAAACAAGATTCTTGCTCAACGATTTTTGTAAAAAAGAAAATATTCCCTGGATTTATGCTTCTGCAATTCGAACAGAGGGATATGTTATGCCTGTCTTTCCAAATGGCCCGTGCTTGAGATGCTTTCTGAAAGAAGCAAATTTGGAAACTTGTGATACGGTGGGAGTATTGAATACAATTACTACAAGTATTGCTGCGTTGCAAACTACTTTAGTTATTAAAATATTAATTGGAAAGAAAGTTGAGCCATTTCTATATCATTGTGATATTTGGAAACAGAAATTTCAAACTCTGAAAATAAAACAAAAAACGAACTGCCCCACTTGTCACGGAGATTACCGATTCTTAAACCAAAAAGAAGAACTCGTAACTAAATTCTGTTCTGCAGGAAAATATCAAATTACAGGAAAGAAAGTTAACCTAACAGAAATACAGAAACGCTGGAATAAATTAGGAAAAGTTGTTAACGACGGAATCGCGTTACGCTTTGGGAAGATTATTTTATTCGGAGATGGACGAGCATTAATTGAAGCAAAGACAGAAGAAGAAGCAAGAAGTGTTTATGGGAAATGGGTGGGAAATTGAGTGCGTTCATTCCCACATTCAACTTTCGCTTTTTCTTTCACTCCCAAAAACAAATCATAAGCCTCGGGAAATTCCTGTTTTAAAGCCTCTTCCACATAATCCTCCAAAGCGCCTTGAGCAAGGTAAGGGAAAAATTCTTTCCAGTTTAAATCTACGGCCATGGTCACAAAGCCATGATATTTTAGTTTGTCATCTATGTATAAACCTAATCCGTCGGGCGGAGCGCGCTTTCTTAGTTCCTCATAAGCTTGACGAACTTTTACTTGTTCTAATGGATTTAGCCGATTAAATTCTTTATGAACTCTTTCATGCAACACTGTCTCGGGAAAAGACTCTTCTCTGCTTTCAGATTGTTTAAAGAAAATATTTCCCGGCGTGCTTAAGATGGTGTAAAACACTTGTGATTCTTTTTTGGAATAGCCTTTTTCTCCCAATTTTAAGAGGAACTCGCTTTCCTGTCCTTGGAGGCGATTATAATCTATGGTTCCAGCTACCGGTCCACCGCTCCAAAAAGTTGTTGGACGTGGATCTACTATCCGAGCATAAATGTCTAAGACTGCATCGGGTATTAAATATTCTCCTTCTTTTAAACAAGAAACCGCTTGCGGAGCATTGGCTAATTCCATTTTGCGATATTGAAGCAAATCTTCCTCACTGGCACGAGGGATAATGCTTCCGCAACCTAATAATAAAGCGGTTAATCCTGTTCCGATAAGTAAATTGTGAAGTTTCATTTCTTCAAAGGATGCTGGAAGATATATTTTCCAACATCTTTCAACACAGATTCATAAGCTTTCTGAGTAGCATAATCGCTTTCCAAGCTAATCTCTTCTTTCAAAAAAAGGCTGCAAGAGTTATCAACTGTTCCATCCAACCTTTCATCAGTAAAACGGGTAAATGATGGGAATGATTGATGGAGATTTCTCCTTTGAAAAACAGATAGATTATCTTCTGGACTGATTTTTCCATCAGAATGAATCCTGGTTGAATCTAAGTCTTGATAAGAAACTGAGACTTCTTGCTCATCAAGAATAAATTTGTAGTAATGAATATTCCTGGTCCCGCTTTTCGAGCATCCAGCATTCCCTCTTTTTTGCCAGCAGTTTTCAGCGGTAAAGGCGTAAACTGGCTCCGTATTCACTATTGTAGCAGGATTTTTCAGAATATATTCTACTATCGCTCTAACTTCTGGATTTACATTATCTACTTTATGTTTTGATGGGCGAGCTTCTATTTCTAAAGGCAATAATCCTAATCCTAAAACCAAAGCACAAATTGTTTTTTTCATTTTTATCCATCCTCCTACAATATTTTCATCTCTAACTTTTCCCGAATTTCTGGAGAAGCTTCCCTATCGCAATATCCCAAAGTGAAATGACCTTTTTTTATCTATAGTTCCTCGACAGGTGAAAGTAGCATCGGAAACTGCTTGCTGAGCGTAAACTTGATTCATAGAACTTCCAGAATAATGCTCTGCTACGGCTTTAACATCCCAAGGAGTTAATGGAGAAGCAAGATATTTTACGGTAAGATGTTCCTGTGGAGAAAGAGCATGGTAAAAGCTGCAAATTTGAGTTGGTTTTGCAGAGTCTATATCTGCTGGAGAAGTTTCTTCTGCTTTCACTGGAGCATCTTCTTTCACCGCATATGCTGGAGCGCATCCGCCTAAGAGGGTGGCTAATCCTAAAGCGGAAATTAATTTTGGAATCATTTTACCTCTTCTTCACCAAATACCGCTCTCAGGAATTTTTCATAGGCGGGAAAAAGTTGTGGAACGTGGTAATGTGGTTTAGATTTTAAATATGAACGAGCCAAGCTTAAAGTAACTTTCACATCACAAGTTTCTCTCAAACTATTGATATCATTATTAACACTCTCTACAAAATCATCCAGGCTACTAAAGGTGGCATCACCGTGAATCATAAGGAAAAGGTGGCTATGTCTAACGCCTACTTTAACAAAATTATATGCTTTAAGGTCATCTGATGGGCCATTATCTAAAAGGTCATCTAATACGTCATCCGATTCCAAATCGCCAGGCCCAACCATACACTTATACTTTGCTTCAAATTTAGTCATTTTAATTATCCTCTGTTTTACTGTTAATACCCTCCTAAAATATGCCTCACTTTATAAATGTTTGGATGTTTTGTTATGCAGGAGTAACAACTAAAGTAGAACGAAAAGCTTAAATACTAGTTACCCATTAGGTAACCATGACTATTGAAATACCGGCATACGGGTTAAAAGCATATGCTTTGTTATTTTCCCGCCATGGAACAACAGAAGAGTTCCGGCAGTCGGAATTAGATTGGATTGTCTCTGAAAGCATGAAAAAGAAAATATTCTCGTTGTTGTTAAGAAGGGGATGGATTATGAAACGCTCGGAAAGCACTTATCGGTGTGCAAACCCGGCCGAAGCCATAAAAAGCTTATTAGAATTTCGAGTTCCGGAAATTATCAAAAGAGCAGAAAAGCTTTATGCTTTTACCCGATTATCCGCAGTAGAAATCTGGTCGGATTTTTCATATGTCCAGCGCGGAAGGGAAAAGTCCCCTTATTTTATCAAAGTTTTGCAAAAAGACTTGAAGTACTGGAAAGAATTTTTTAACAGGGAAGAAATCCCAAATTATATCTCTGCTGGAGCAGCTATTGGAGAATATGTGATTTTAATTCCGGTAACTAAATTACCTTTTGAGGAAAGAAATGGATTCAAAACCGACTCTTTAAAAGAAACCATTAAGTCTGCTAAATCAAATGAAGCCTACGCTTATGCTTTAGAATATATCAAAAATAAGTATGGGGCGGCAGCATGAACTTATTTTTAATAAGGGAGCAGGAAATATTCAATACGCTTAAACAACTGCAAGAGTGTAATTTTGTGGTCATCGGCGGATATGCCGTTAATGCCTATGCCCTGCCCAGATTTTCTGTAGATTGTGATATTGTGGTTAAGGATTTGGAAGAGTTAGAAAAAATAGAAAAAGTGCTTTCAGGGCAGGGATACCAGAAAGAAAACTCGCCAAACGCAGCGCAATACTTGGGAAACTTTGTAAGATATGAGAAACTATTGGAAAATCAATTTACCGTGAGTATGGATATTCTGTTTGAAAATGTGACGGATCGGATGACGGGGGCAGCTTTCTCTGCCGATTGGATATTTCAACATTCTGAGAAAAGAAGCTTTAAAGGAAAAACAATCAGTAAAGAGCTGTGGTTGAGAATAGTTAATATTGATGCGCTGTTGGTGATGAAAATGGTTTCCTGCAGAGCAACAGACATCAGAGATGTTTTCATGATGCTTCCAAACGCAAAAGACAACGCTTGGCTCAAAGCAGAGGTTTCTTTAAGATACAATTTTGAAAACAGAATTGCTAAAATCATGGATAAAGTTAAATCTAAACAATTTCGGGACGGGCTGGCAGGAGTTTACGGAGGTATTGATGAAAAAATCTTTGAAAAGCATCTGAAAACGGTTTTGGCATTGCAGGAGGCATAACAAAACAGTTAAATCTCACTTCCCGAAGCGAACTCATTTAACTGCTCTTCCACCTGCGCAGAAGTATATGCAATCAGCGGTCTCAACACCACTCCAGAAAAGACAAATTTTCCATAGCCCTTAAAATCCTGCCCTACCACTAAAGCAGATAACTCTTTCTCCTGTATAAAACGCTCTACTTCAGACAAATTCTTCACTACTTTGAACTGCAGGGGCATAGGACTAAACTTCTGCAATAAAGAAGTATCTCTCTCTTTCAGCCCCACAGGATATATATAACATCCCCGCTTCATCATCAATAATCCCGCTAACATCGAAGCCTCATTCTCAACCCACAAAGCTACTCTTCCTTCCACTCCAGTCGGCAATCCGCCGCCACAATGAACAATTTCTGTAAACAAATACGCGCCGTCTTGATTTATTTCTACTCCTAAAAGATGTTGAGGATTTACTCCATCAAAAGTTAACGAAGTATTAGCCTCAATAAACTTGCCTAAAGTAATATTTATCTCTGGAGAAGTTAATGGGAATCGTTTATCAGAACGCTTCGGTTCGATTTTAAACGTGCCTTTCTTTCCTTCCAGCAACTGCACTGCTTTCAATTGAATCTTTTCCATGCTTTTCTCTACTTTAATCGCAGGAGAATAAGACACTAAGCCGAATACCTGCCGTAATTTGTGGTGCTCAGAAAAGTAATCTATTATCAACCTTCCGCGAACTTTCTTTACTTTAGGAACCCCTGCAATTTTGCGCAGATTTTCAATTAATTTGTTCTCAAAGAACGATTGGTTGTGCCCTTTAAGGAAGATTTCTCCATAACGCAATAATATATACTCCCATTTCATGTTTCAGGGAGAAACTACCGGCTTTAAATAGTTTGCTGAAGAAAAAAGAGCCGTTTTAATGACGATAAAGCTCAATCAACACGAGAAGTTGTTCACTACTCTCAAAAAGTATGTAAACTATATGCATTATTTAAAAACACGCATTTATAAAGAAAAGCTTTAAAAAGCCCCTCGTGATTTATAAACCTAAGTTCAACATTTAAAAACCAAGGGGTGCTTAATCATGGCAAAAAAACAAGTAGCTAAAAAAGAAATTAAAATCGTTAACATCGTCGTTTCTACCGGATTAGAAAAAGATATTCCTTTAGAAAAAATGGCGGCGACCCTGCCCAATACAGAGTATAACCCGGAGCAATTTCCAGGATTAGTACTAAGAATTAAAGAGCCTAAAACCTCTGCATTAATCTTCTCCAGCGGAAAAGTAGTTTGTACTGGAGCTAGAACTATGGAAGATGTGGATAGAAGCATCCAAAGTATCATCCGCAGCTTGAAAAAGATGAATATTTTTGTGACTATTAAACCTGAAATTACTGTCCAGAATATCGTCGCTTCAGGAAGTATCGGAATGGACTTGAATTTGAACGTTCTAGGAGTTAAACTGCCTAATACTGAGTATGAACCGGAGCAATTTCCTGGTTTAGTGCATAAATTAAGAGGCACCAATGCTACATTCTTATTATTCAGCAACGGAAAGATAGTATGCACCGGAACTAAAACCGAGAAAGAAGTCGATGATGCTACGGATAAGCTCATCGAGAACTTGAAAAAGATGCTGGATAAGTAGAAACATTTTTAGTTAATTTTATCTTTATTTAAAAAATCATTAGGAGTTACTATTTTAATTCCACCATACTCTTTTAGTTGCAAGAGATGTGAATCTCCAGTTACAATGTATTGTGCATTTCCTGCAAGTGCAGTCTCTAAAATTACATTATCGTCAGGATCTTCTTTTACCACTTTAACTATGTCGTGTGTTTCTACGATAACAGCAATCTCCAAAATTAAATTAAGAAACTTTTCTTTTTGCTCTAAAGTAAAGTCAAACTTGGGGTAGTCCATCACTCTCTGTAATTCCACAAGTTGCTTAGGAGAAGTGATAAGCTCAAGTTCACCATTTACACACTTGAGAAATATTTGGTGGGGCTTTCCTTTCCACCCTAACGCCGATATCAAACCGTTGGTGTCTAAAGTTAATTTTGTTTGGCCCATTTAACCGCATCGTCCACATCTTTTTCGCTGATACTTAACTTCTTAAACTGTTGTTCAATCTCTTTAGATAATTTCTGAAATTCTACTTTTACATCAGGTATTTTTATTCGCTTAAACAATACCCCATTTTTCATTGGAAAAGGTATGAACCTGTCTCCTGGCTCAAACCCTTCTTCATCACGTATCTCTTGCGGAACAACTAATTGTCCTTTAGGACTCATTTTAACAATTTCGGTATCCATTTGACATCACGTTTAACTGTTAAACTGTTGAACTATTTAAATGTTCCTGAGAGAAGGCTAATTTATCTCCTATAAAACATATAACCTTTTAAAGTTTAATCATGATATGGCACAGTCCAAAAAGTGAGTGATAGCACCATTATCACCACTGCCCAGAAAAATCGAGAGTGATTTTCTGGGCTGAGATGCGATAGTTGCATCTCA
>JAGVMW010000113.1 GCA_020053615.1 archaeon
AGATGCAACTATCGCATCTCAGCCCAGAAAATCACTCTCGATTTTTCTGGGCAGTGGTGATAATGGTGCTATCACTCACTTTTTGGACTGTGCCTGAAAGAGAAAACCTTTATATAACCGCCCCTTTTCAAAGTTACTTCAATCTAATCTGGGGTGGCAAAAATGGCTAAATACAAAATATTACAATTTCGAAATGAATGCATCAGCTGCGGAGCTTGTGCAGCTATCTGTCCGGAATTCTGGATTATGGATGACGATGGCACGGCTATTCTGAAAGAAAGTGTTTTAGTTGATGACCATTACGAAAGAGAAATCAACAGCGAAGATGATAAAGCTAGAAATCAGGAAGCTGCGGATGCTTGTCCGGTGCAGATAATCAAAGTTGTAGCGAATGAGATAAAGAAGAAATAGTTTTAAATTTTAACTTGTGCTTCCATCTGCAACTCTCGCGCAAATCCGGCGCTGAAAGAATGCAGCTCCTTTAACAGCTCATGACGTTGATGTATTAACTTCTTATATTCTTGAGAAAGTTTTTCTATTTTTTGATGAAACTTCTGTTTGTCTTTTGGATCAGTTGTTGCATGATATTTATGGGTGTATTTTTCTATATCCTGATGATAAGAATGAATGGATTTATCTAATTTGAATAACTTCTTAGATTTCAGGTACATGTGTGCGGACATACGTAAGAGATGCATTTAAAGAAGGAAAGAAAGGAAGTAAATAAATGTTGTGTATTGGTGTAACAATTAACAGTGGCTCTTTCAGGATATAAATGTTTATAAGTTTTGACCCCAAAAAACAGCCTAATGGTCGCAAAATCCCTCTATGGAGCAATAAAATTTATTTTGCAGCACGATTACTTTGACAAAGATTCAAGAAGAAATTTAATTTGTTGTAATTATGAACCCAGCGACTTAAAGTATTCTAAATTATTAATCATTACTGGTGACAATGCTGAGGGCAAGAGCTTCTTTGTAAAACTCTTTGATGAATATTGCGACAGAAAGATAAACACAGAATGTTTGCGTTTAGGAATGTCATTAAGAACCGAGAAACATTGGTCCAGAAGTTGTATTTACAAAGATGAAAGTGCTTTTTCGACTGGAGATAGTTCAATCAGTAGTGTAATCAAAGGTATAGAAACTTGTCAAAAAAGAGAACAGGAACATTACGTTATCTTTGATGAACCAAATTTAGGATTGGCAGAAAGTTATCACTATGCTCTAGGTGAGTATTTTGCTAGGTTTATAACTGATATGCCTTCTTTGACTAAAGGGATGGTAATCGTTACTCATTCTCGTGAATTAGTTCGTCCATTGTTGGACTATCACCCCCATCATTTAAGATTCGGAGATAATCAAAATATAAAGAATTGGGTAGAACGGAATCCAAAAAGAAAAAACATTGAAGAATTACTATGGCTTCCTGAAAAAGGACGGAGAAAGTTTAAAAGGGTTCAGGAAGTTTCCAAAGAGTTATCTAAACAGTAATGATAAGCTCGAATGAGTTACTAATTCTTCTTCACAATTATCATACAATGGTCTTTCTCCAGCGGATCTAAAGTTCTGAAGTCTATCACTGTCATCTGCGCTTCCAACATTCTTCGTACCTCTTGGAAAACTACGTTGGGTTTTTTCTTTACGTCAATACTCCTCGCTTTAACTGCTAATAAGCCATAACCGCCTTTCTTAAGAAACAATTTACAGTTGCGCAGGAAAATATCAGCCTGATTTCTCTGGGCTACATCCTGATAAACAATATCCACCATGCATATTTTATCAATATAAGTATCGGGATGATTAGCATCAACTAACATCGGTACAATATTTGGGCGGTCTTCGGCAAGAAATACTAAATCACGTATTACTCTTGGTGCCGGATCAATCCCAAAAATCAATCCGTCTTTTCCGACAATATCTGAAACAAAAGAACAGGTATATCCATGCGAAGCTCCGAGGTAAAGAATCACATCATTTTTTCGGATACCAATGTTAGTACAGCCTTTTCTAATGGTAGCGGCTAGCTTACTTCGAGTAGGATCAAACTCACGGTATTCCTCACCGGCTTCTCTTACGGTTCTTTCGTCAAAGGGTGTTTTTCCCAGAACAAGTGATTTGGTGTAAATTCTATCTCCTTTAGCTTCTTGATATATTTCAAAGAGCTTGTGAGGAAGTAATTTAGTCATAAATTAAGAAAAGAGCAATTAATTTATAAAATGTTTGGGCGATTTAAGCTATATCATTTTCTATCTAGTGTGTGTTCTTTCATAATGGAATGTACATAAAAAATCGATCGCATCCTTTAAATCTCTACCCGAGACAGTCCAGATTCTATCATCGATAGTAAGCGGAAGTATTCCTCGTTTATGTAAATAATCAATTTCTTTGCGGTGATAATTATGGGGGGCTTCTTTGGCGCAAGCTAGGACATAAGCTTCTTCTTGCTGCAATCCATCAACCAGACTACGAAAAGCAGAAACCTCTTTTCCTTTGGAAAAAACCCAAATGTTTGGGTAAAAGTAGCGTTTTCTGCCCCAATCTAAACTATGGACACCCTGGACTTCCACTAATGGATAAGAACGACAGGTTAATCTTGCTTTGTCAACTAGTTCTGAGAGTATGGTTTGATATAACTTAATCACATCTGAAAAAGGATCTACACTATCTGAATCTTTGGGGCAGCGGATATTTTTCTGGGTTTTGGGGTTAGCATGCACTCTTAAGAATTCGTAAGTTCCATCGATTTTAAACATCTCTCGAATTTCTCTGCGGGCAGGGCCAATATCAAAAGTATTATGCTCGTTTCTAGCAGAAACATATCCCACTTGAATCTGATATATTGATAGTAAAGTTTTTTGGTTGTCTCTAACAATTGTCATGGTAGTGAGAAATGAAGAAGGACTATTTAATGATTTGTTTAGTTTAAGATATACATCTTGGTTAAGAAAACTTCCTCTCTAACGCTTCTCTGAATTCTCGAGCTTTAAATTCTCCCTTGAAGTAATCCAATCGTGCGCATAAAGATAATTTATCCGCTAATCCTCGAGCTACTTTTCCCCTTACACTAGCTTTAACTTTTTGGACTAATTGATGCTGGTATAATACTCCATATTTTGGACTTCTGCTTCCCGTCTTTAAATGCCGGAATAGAGCTTTCTCTGCGCCCAATAATTGTATAGTAGATGCCGGAAGCAACGCTAACGCTTTTAATCCTCGTCCTAATTCCATCAATTTTGCTCCGATATTCGCTCCCGCTAATTCTAACAAGTTTGGACAATGCTCTTTCATGACTAATTCTAAGTACGTTTCTTGTTTCTTGCGAAGCAAGTATAAATTGTTTATTTGGCTGGCTAATAATAATATTTCATTTACATCTCTCTCCTTTAATTCTCCACCCATACTATCTACTACTCTGAATTCTTTGATTAATTCAACTCTGGTTTTATTGAGTACTAATTCCACAAACTTATCATGAGAAGACATCCTAAATGATAATTCTGGAAGATATAGGCTGTACCATTCTCTCAATCTTTTGACTAACAGATTGCATACTTTATCTAATTCTTCGATATTCCCAATAGTTTGCAGGATTAACCCGTCTTTAGATACCGAAGCCCTAATTCCCGTTCTGGTGAAAGCAGCATTTTGAGCATAAAAGTCTGAAAAATAGTTTTTATCTTTGAAATGTTCTAAAGCTCGAGGCAGTTTATCTTCTGGCAGTGGGATTAAACCAGGATATTTCTTCTTCAGCTTAGCTTCAGTTTTGTCTTTAGATAAGTAATCGTCCAGCTTGGTAAATTTAACTTCTTCGATAACGCGCAAGCTTTGGTCCATTACAATTGTGCCGATGATATGGGTAAAGTAATATTTCATGTTTTTGTAGTGTCACTAACTTTGCACACCACTATATGTGCATAGCATTAAACTCGACTTCGGTCTCCTAATGTGAGTGCTCTCACACTTCAAAACCTTCGACGCAGACTTGGATAGCTCTGCGTCCCCGTATGGGACATCCTGTTGCG
The DNA here is from genome assembly GCA_020053615.1 of archaeon. GTDB lineage: Archaea > Nanobdellota > Nanobdellia > Woesearchaeales > GW2011-AR9 > JACRPH01. The sequence goes on from JAGVMW010000113.1 coordinate 4,025, forward strand.
ACAGCAACATTACGAGACAGCAGTCGAGTTTATCCCGCGACGAGCTCGCTTCTGCGAAGAGATAGAGTTTTGACCTTATGATGCTATGCACCTACACCATCATAAGCTATATAAACCTTACCTTAAAACGGCACAGTCCGTTTTGTGAGTGATAGCACCATATCCACCTGAAAACAAGGACGGCTTTGCCGTCCTGTTTTCATTTAATGAGATGCAACTATCG
>JAGVMW010000103.1 GCA_020053615.1 archaeon
AGATGCAACTATCGCATCTCAGCCCAGAAAATCACTCTCGATTTTTCTGGGCAGTGGTGATAATGGTGCTATCACTCACTTTTTGGACTGTGCCTTTTCTACGAAAGATATATAAAAAATGAAGATTTTTATAAATTCATGAGTGAAGCTGAAATTAGACATATGCACAATGATATTGAATTGATTAAAGAAGACATCGCCGTAATTAAACACCTTCTTTCTGAAGAAGGAGAATTAACCGAAGAGGCTCAAAAACGTCTCGCCAAAGCTAGAAATACTTCCGAAAAGGATTATTTGGAGTTGTAAATCTTATGTGGAGAGTGCAACTATCTCTCGATGTTCAACAATTCTTACAAAAACAAGGTAAACAAATAGAAGAAAGACTTAGGAAAGGTTTAGAAAAACTTAAAACTGAAAATCCCTTTCATTTTTTGGAACATTTCGAAGGAGAAGATTTCTACAAGTACAGAATAGGCGATTATCGAGCATTAGTGGATGTTGATTTTATTAATCAGATCTTAAAAATTCAGGTTCTAGATCATCGAGGAAGAATCTATAAAAATATTTAGCGTTTGGGATGTCATTCATCTAATTCTACCCCTCTACTCCCCAAAACCTTAAAAACCACCACTATATTCCCGTTGTTAAGATGGTAGGAACTATACTCGCAGAGGAAACTCAGCAGCAAGTACTAAGTCTCTTATTTGATCAAGACGACCTTAGCTGGAAAGATATTCTACTGAATCTGGTTAAGACTGAACAAATGGACCCCTGGGATATTAATATCACCCAACTTACTCAAAAATACATCCAAGCCGTAAAACTAATGACCGAGCATGATATGAGAATCTCTGGAAAGATGTTATTAGCCGCAGCGCTTTTGCTCAGAATTAAATCAACCCAATTAGTAGAAAAGGACTTAGCTGAATTTGATTTATTGTTAGCTGGTGAGGAATACAATGAAGATGAATTGTTCAACGGAAGCAATGAACTAGGCAATGGAAGAGACAAGTCCAAATACCAACTAATTCCCCGCAATCCGCAGCCAAGGACTAGAAAGATGTCTATTCACGATTTAATTCAAGCTCTGCAGAAAGCCATGGAAACTAAGAAAAGGATACTGGCCCAGCAGCGCCCAGTTAAGTATATCCTTCCCAAGAGAAATATTGACATAATGGAAGTAATTTACGACTTGTATCATAAAATAATGTATTATTCGGGTAAGAATAACACTGAAAAGCTTACTTTTACTCAGCTGCTTCCTCCTCGAGCTGGAAAGCAGGACAAAGCGTATACCTTTATTCCACTATTGCATCTGGAAACCATGCGTAAGATAGAGACGGAGCAGAAGCATCCGTTTGAAGAGATTTATATTACAGCAATGGCGAAGAAGACGGTGAAATAGTTACTTTTTCTCATTCTCTTCCACAACCTTTTTAAAACTACTCTATAGTTAATATAAAGTATGAAGTCCACCGCAGAGATTAAAGTACCTGAAAAGATCATCGACCAAGTTATTGGCCAGGATGAAGCAGTTGATACTATTAAAAAAGCAGCCCTCCAAAGGCGTCATGTTTTATTAATCGGTGATCCCGGAACCGGAAAAAGTATGCTCGGTTTAGCTCTGGCAGAACTTCTTCCCAAATCAGAATTAAAAGATATTTTATCTTATTTCAACCCTAATGATGAGAATACTCCTCTTATTAAAGAGCTTCCTGCCGGACAGGGGCGAGATGAAGTCAAGAAATACCAGCTTAGTGGCGGTCAGGGGATGAAGAATAATAATTTTCTGCTATTTGTCGTTGCTATTGTAACTTTAATTGCTCCATGGTGGGTGCGGTATCATTATCAATCAGATATTATGTTTGCGGCGTTCTTTATTGGAGGAATGATGTTCCTCGCCGCAGTTTCATTAATAATGGGGATGGGGCAAAGAATGTTCCGTTTCTCACAGGAAATATCACCTAAACTAATTGTAGATAATGGTGGAAAAAAACAAGCGCCATTTTATGATGTTACTGGCAGCCATGCCGGCGCTCTTCTGGGAGATGTACTGCACGATCCTTTTCAGTCGGGCGGCTTAGGCACTCCAGCTAATCTTAGAGTAGTAGCCGGAATGATTCATAAAGCGCACATGGGGGTTATATTCATCGATGAGATAGCTACTCTTGATCCCCGAACTCAGCAGGAATTATTATCAGCGTTGCAGGAAAAGAAGTTTCCTATTACTGGTCAATCAGAGAGAAGCGCCGGAGCGATGGTAAGAACCGATCCGGTACCGTGCGATTTTATTATGGTAGCCGCGGGAAATGTGGAAACAGTCAAAGATATGCATCCCGCATTACGTTCCAGAATTAGAGGATATGGTTATGAAATTTACATGAATGAAACTATGCTGGATACTCCCGAAAATCGGATTAAGATAGCTCGTTTTATCGCTCAGGAAGTAAAGAAAGAGAAAGGCAAGATTCCTCAATTTTCTCCTGAAGCAGTGGAAGAGATTATACAAGAAGCGCGCAAGAGAGCTAATCGCAAAGGTCATCTCACTTTACACTTACGTGGATTGGGTGGTTTAGTCAGAGCCGCAGGAGATTTAGCTAAAGAAGAAAAAGCAGAATTAGTACAGAAGAAGCATGTACATGGGGCTAAGAAACTAGCTCGACCGTTGGAGCAGCAGATTGCCGATAAACACATCGAGCGCAAGAAAGAATATGAAGTTATTGTAACTACCGGAAAACGCGTCGGCAGAGTAAATGGGTTAGCCGTTATTGGCGGAGGCTCAGCTTACTCCGGAATATTATTACCTATTGAAGCGGAAGTAACTGCTGCCGGAAAGAAGAATGAAATTATTGCTACTGGTAAACTAGGCGAGATTGCTAAAGAAGCAGTGAAGAATGTTTCAGCTATTATTATGAAATACTTTGGCGAAGATATTATCGAAAGTAAAGATATTTACATCCAATTCCTGCAGACTTATGAAGGCGTAGAAGGTGATTCTGCTTCTATTGCAGTAGCTACAGCTATAATTTCGGCATTGAAGAATATTCCCATCAAGCAGGAAGTGGCTATGACCGGTTCGCTTTCGGTAAGAGGAGAAGTATTGCCTATTGGCGGAGTTTCATCCAAAGTTGATGCGGCTATTGATGCCGGAATTAAAACCATACTTGTACCTAAGTCTAACTTGCAGGATATTGTAGTCGATGAAGATAAACTGAAGAAAGTAAAGATAATTCCCGTAACTAGCGTAGAAGAAGTATTAAGTCATGCGTTAGATTGGAGCGGAAACGAACGGCTTAGAGATCATATTATGAACGGTAAGAAGAAAAACGTGAAGAATAAACGGAAGAAGTAGACCTTCCTAAAATAAATTGTTGATACAAAATTAAGTATTTTGGATAGAAGACTTAGAATGGCCCGAAAAGAATATTGCTTATCCACTTCTATAGAAGATTATGTAGATTTAAGTATCGCAGATATAAGTCAACGATTAGGAAGGCACAGTCCAAAAAGTGAGTGATAGCACCATTATCACCACTGCCCAGAAAAATCGAGAGTGATTTTCTGGGCTGAGATGCGATAGTTGCATCTCA
>JAGVMW010000019.1 GCA_020053615.1 archaeon
CTTTCTCCCATTAATTTTAAATACCAGAACGAAAACATAACCAGAAAGGAAAAAATAAACTGATTTTTCCTTTTAATCGTAAATAAACGATTTCATACTTTATTTACGAAGATAAAAACACCCAGAGGTACATTCCACATGAAAATATTAGCCATACACGCGGACTTTATCGAATTTGAATCTAAGAAGAAAGCCATTAAAGATGCGGAAGAAATTCCTGAGAAAGCCGGAAAGAAGCGCATCAACGAATGCTTAGTAATATTTACCGCCGTAGAAAAAAGAGATGAAATCAATATTTCTGGAACGGTACAGCAATATCTAAAAGAGATTAAAGATATCGCTTCCCAAGTCAAAGCAACCAATATTGTATTATATCCCTATGCACATCTCAGCTCCAGTTTATCTGCACCAAAAATAGCAGAATCAGCTCTGAAAGAAGCGGAGAAACTGTTATCAGCAGATAGCTCATTTAAGGTAACCAGAGCGCCATTTGGCTGGTACAAATCGTTCAATATCTCCTGCAAAGGACATCCGCTATCGGAATTGAGCAGAGAGTTTACGACGGAAGGGAAGGTTAAAGTGGAAAAGTTAGCTGAAAAGCCAATTCCGGCTGAAGCAGCAAAAGAGGAAGTTATAGACCACAAGAAATTATTAGCCCAAATCTCTAAGTCTAGATTAGAAACTAGTATGTTGAAAGAAAATGATCATCGCATACTCGGTCAGAAATTAGACTTATTTTCTTTCCATGATACTGCTCCGGGGATGGTATTTTTTCATGACCGAGGGTTAACTATTTACAATGAGTTAGTTCAATTCTGGAGAGATGAACATCGTCGTGCCGGATACCAAGAAATTTCTACACCTCAAATCTTAGATAAGAAGTTATGGCTCATCTCAGGACATTGGGCGAAATATAAAGAAAACATCTTCTTAACTAATTATGAAGGAAGAGAATTTGCAGTTAAACCAATGAATTGTCCGGGGGGTATGCTGGTATATAAGTCAACTCCTAAGACCTATCGCCATTTGCCTTTAAGAGTAGGAGAGATGGGAATTGTGCATAGGCAAGAGCTTAGCGGAGTACTAGCTGGATTGTTTAGGGTAATAAAATTCACCCAAGATGATGCACATATTTTTTGTACTGAAGAACAAATGGAGCAAGAAATAAAGAATATCATCACTTTGATTGACAAATTCTTCAAGCAGTTTAAATTAGATTTTGATAGAGTGGAATTATCTACCCGACCTGAAAAGAGAATAGGGGACGATAAGACTTGGGATAAAGCGGAGAAAGCTTTGGAAGATGTCCTGAAGAAAAATAAAATGAAATACCAAATTAATGCTGGAGATGGTGCTTTCTATGGTCCAAAGATAGATTTTCACATAAAAGATAGTTTAGGAAGAACCTGGCAGTGCTCTACCATACAATTAGATTTTGCCATGCCGGAAAGGTTTGAATTAGAATATGTTACCAATGAAAGTAAGATGAAAAGGCCAGTCATGTTACATCGGGTAATTTATGGCTCATTAGAGAGGTTTATGGGAATTCTATTAGAGCATACTAATGGAAATCTTCCTGTTTGGTTATCTCCGCTTCAGGTAAAAGTCGTCACCGTCACCGACAGAAATATCAATTTTGCCGAAGAAGTTTTGGAGCAGTTGAAAGAGCAGGGCTTCCGGGCAGAATTAGATGCCAGCGCAGAAACCATCGGCAAGAAAGTTCGAGATGCACAGCTGGAGAAAGCGAATTACATCCTTACTATCGGCGACAAAGAAGTGGAGAAGAAAACTTTAGCCGTGCGCACTCGTGCAGGGGATGTAAAGTTTGGGGTGAAAATAGCAGAGTTCATGAAGCAGTTGGAAGAGGAGAGGAAGGGAAGGAAGTGAAGAGAATAATGTCCCATAAATGCCCCCCCTTCTTTCTAAATTTCATATTTTTCTATCTTGTACTCAAAACTAAGCGTAAGATTTATAAATGTTTGAATAATTACAACAGTTGTTTGAACTTTACCAACAATTATTAAAAACTATGAATGCCCTACTTAAGCCAGCAGTGTACAAGATATTAAAGCTCTTTTATAACAACCATAACCACCCTCTGCATTTGCGGGAAATAGCTCGGAAAACGGAGATGAATGAGAGCAGTATTAGTCGACATTTAAATCATCTGGTTAAAACCGGCCTACTGAAAACAATCCCTGAAGCCAACTTGCGGAAGTTTTACGTGTCTTCGCGCCAAATACCTCTTGTTTTTCCGTTATTTGACGAGGAAAAAATGGAAAAGCTCCCTTTGCTGCGCCTGAACGCGATAAAGTATTTCCTCCAAAAACTGGAAAAGAAGCCAATAATAGCGGTAATATTTGGCTCTACCGCTAAAGGTAATTTTAGAGATGACTCTGATTTAGATTTGCTATTAATTACTAATGGAAAAATTAATGATGCCCTTGCTAAAAGTTTTGTTGAGGCCCAGACTGCAATTAGAACCCAAACTTTCTTTACTTCGGAAAAAGAGTTTAAGAAAGAATTAAAAACTAAAACAGATAAAGTGCTGCTATCTGCTTTGGAAACTGGTTTTCCCGTTTTCAACCAGAAATATTATTATGAGTTGATGTGCAATGAATCATGAAGAATTAAATCGGCTGATGCAGGACGAGCCATATCTGAACTTTCAAATAGGTTACTATTTTAAGAACAAAGTTATCTCTCCGCAAGAGATTAAGTCTGGAGAAATCTTGGGCCATATAGAAAAAGCTGAACACAATCTTAATTTTGTAAACGATAATAGC
>JAGVMW010000029.1 GCA_020053615.1 archaeon
AGATGCAACTATCGCATCTCAGCCCAGAAAATCACTCTCGATTTTTCTGGGCAGTGGTGATAATGGTGCTATCACTCACTTTTTGGACTGTGCCTTGTTGAGAAAAATATTAAAACATAAAAGTAAAAAAAAGCTTGCTTTGAGGCATACCCTCAGTCGAACCAGCATAATAGCATTGGTTTGACCCAAGCTGCTCCTCGGGCTTGCGACCCTTTGAACATGGTGCTCACGGATTAAGGCTGCTTCCTTCCGGACCTGACCTGATTCTCTATAAGTCCATCCCAAAGGACAAACCGTCGTCGAAGACAGTATGGACCAATACAACTATGATGACCCTTCTTTGGGCTTCGGCTCCGTGTGAAGTCCGTTCACGGTAACAACGCAGGACTAGCGCGCCAGCCTAGCTATCTCTCAAGCTACTTTAGGATGAAAAGAGAGGTATTTTTTAAACTTATGCTCTAAGAAATGACGCTTTTGGAAACAACCATCTTCTATCCAAAATAACTATCCCGATTCGGCTTCTCTTTTATCTGCTTGGCTCGGGCTGAACTGAAGTAATTTTCCAATTCTTTGTACGCTTTTTCTACATCTTCATCTACCGAACCTTTCACCAGCTCCAATGCTTTGATAAGATGCGAGAACGTAACTTTCTTAAGAATGTTAGCATCAATAGACTCCCGCAATGCTAACATTCCTGCTTCTCGACATACTCCTTCAATATCTGCTCCCACATACTTTTCAGTCTTCTCTGCTAATAGTTGAGTAAATTTAGATATCTGCTCCGGAGTTCCGGAACTAGTTTGCTCAATAGCAGTATTTGGAGTAGAAAGTTCAGTTTGAACCGCCAGTTCAGGAATAGTTTTCTTTGATTTTAATTTTGGTTTCTCAACTTTTATCGTATCTTTAGATTCATCATTATCTACACTGTTGTAATCTACTGCCATTTCTTTAAGATGCACTTCAAAGATTTTCTTTCTGCCATCTACATCTGGAATAGAAGTATAAATCATCCTATCAAATCTTCCTTGGCGAAGCAGGGCTGGATCTACAATATCAGGCCGATTAGTTGCTGCAATTACTAGCACATCATTCAAGCTTTCCAATCCGTCCATCTCAGTTAGCACTTGATTAACTATTTTATCGCTAGAACGATTACCTTCACCCTGAGAACTTCCTCTTCGGGGAACTAATGCATCTATCTCATCAAAGAAAAGTATAGTAGGAGCAGTCTGCCGTGCTTTTCTGAATATCTCGCGCACTGCTTTTTCTGAATCACCCACCCATTTACTCAATAAACTAGGTCCATTTACTAATATAAAATTAGATTCGCTTTCTTTAGCTACCGCTTTTGCCAGCAAAGTTTTACCCGTTCCTGGAGGACCATATAATAAAATTCCTCGTGGCGGTCTGATACCCATCTTCTTGAACAGTTCCGGATGCTTGAGTGGCCATTCCACCGCTTCTTTCAACTTATCTTTAATTTCTTCCATTCCGCCGATATCACTCCAATTAATATCGGGAGTTTCGACTAAAACTTCACGCATAGCGCTCGGACGCACAATTTTTAATGCTTCGGTAAAATCATGTTGGGTTATCATCAATTTTTCCAATACTTCTTTAGGAATAGGCTGTTCATCTTCTTTTCCGTCCATCTTTAAATCAGGAAGAATTCTACGCAATACAATCATAGCTGCTTCTTTTGCCAATGCATTCAAGTCTGCTCCTACAAATCCATGAGTTACATTGGCAATTTCTTTCAAGTTGATATTTTTATCCAGAGGCATATTTCGAGTATGAATCTTCAGAATATCTAGTCTTCCCTGCTTATCTGGAACATTAACTTCAATCTCTCTATCAAATCTTCCCGGACGTCTTAACGCCGGATCTAAAGAATTGGGCATATTAGTGGCAGCGATAACAATAACTTTCCCGCGGCTCTTCATCCCATCCATTAATCCTAATAATTGGGCTACTACCCGCTTTTCTACATCTCCACGAGTTTCTTCTCTCTTGGTAGCGATAGCATCTATCTCGTCAAAGAAAATAATGGATGGAGCATTCTGTTCGGCATCTTCAAATTTCTTTCTTAGATTGGCTTCAGATTCACCGTACCACTTACTCATGATTTCCGGACCATTAATAACAATGAAATGAGAATTGGTTTCTGAAGCTACGGCTCGGGCAAGTAGAGTTTTACCTGTTCCAGGCGGACCATGCAATAGCAATCCTTTAGGCGGTTCGATGCCTAATCGTTCAAATATTTCAGGATGTTTTAATGGCAATTCTACCATCTCGCGGATTTTTTTAATTTCATCGCCTAAGCCGCCGATATCTTCGTAATTTATTCCCGGAGCAGCTGCTTCTGCTTCACTTATTTCTACGGCTTGAGGATTAAATTCAACTTCAGTTTCATCAGTCACAATTACAATTTCTTTTTTAGGATTAGTATCAATAACTCTAAAATGAAGATTTCCAAAACCGAATCCAGCAAATTGGTTTTCTAATGCTGAAAAAACGTCATCAATATCTCTTCCCGGATCAGCAAAGCCCATTCTTCTTCTGCCCGTTCGACGTAATGCAACTAAGTCACCTTTAATTAATGCTTTTCCCAGCAATCCCTGTTTGAATAGATTAGGATGGGCTCGAATCATTACTCCTTTGTTTACTGGAGCGATTACTACTTTTTTAGCAGGTTGGGCTTCCGATTTCTTGACAAAGACCAATTCTCCGATAGAAGTTTTAGCATTTTTTCTGGTGTTACCGTCCATACGCACGATGTTTAATCCGATATCTCCCGGATAAGCTCGGTCAACTACCGCAGCAGTTATTCGTTCTCCTTTTATTTCTACAATATCTCCTGGATTTACGCCGAGCTGGCGCATGAAAGAAGAATCAATTTTAACTAGCCCTTTGTTTACATCATCTTGTACTGCTTCCATTACTTTGAGCTTGATTTCTTGGTTAGGCATGGGGAATTTTAAAGGGAGTTTATATATAAAGATTATGGTGTTTGGTACCGAGGGTTTGGATTTTAGAACCTCCAGAAAGTAGTAACAATGGAAAAGTTTAAAAATAGGGTTATTATTTGATAGAAAACATGACTGATATACCTTATCATGAAGCAAAATCATTTTTAGAACGGGAAATACAGCAGTACCACAACGGTAAAAGTGATCCTGAATTCAAAGTCTCCAAGAATAAATCTACTTTTGGAAGCGATACTAGTATTTATTATAAAGTTGATTCGCAGGTTGATCTTTTGCCAATCATTATCTCTACATTAAAACCGTTAGGTGAAGCTAAAGTAAGAGATACATATAATTCTTTATCATTTGAAGTAGGTAAATTAAAAATTAATTTTGATCAATGCGGAACGATTTATGTACATAAGTCAATGAGTTTTTCTAAAGAAGGAGATTTAACCAGTGAAGAACTTCAAGCCGTTCTTGATGCTTATAAAAAATGCCATCCATCAGAACAAGATAATCCTTTGGAACAATTAGAAAAATGCGGTTCAATTGTTTATCATCCAAATAAGACTTTTACTTGGGATTATCTTGCTGGATATGAAGCCGTAAAACAAGAAGTGAAAGATTCATTGATTCTACCATTCAGTCATCCAGAAGTATATGATCGTATGGCTAAAGGAACCAGAAAAGTTTACGAATCTAATCGACCTCGAGCAGTTTTATTCGAAGGCCCTCCAGGTACAGGAAAGACTACTATGGCTAGGATTATCGCTGGAGAAGTTAAAGTTCCGCTGGTTTACCTCCCGTTAGAAAGCATTATGACTAAATGGTATGGAGAAAGCGAACGTAACTTGTCCAAAGTATTTCAATATTGCAAAGAGATGGGTTCAACAATTATATTTCTGGATGAGATTGATGCTTTAGCTACTTCCAGAGATAATCCTACCTCTCATGAAGCGACACGTAGAGTTCTGTCAGTATTGCTGCGTGAAATTGATGGTTTTCTACCTAATGATAAGACTTTGTTGGTGGGAGCAACTAACCGCAAGCAAGATTTAGATGCGGCGTTAATCAGCCGGTTTGATTTAAGTATACTTTTCCCTCTTCCCAATATTAATGAACGTTCAGCGATTTTTGCTAACTATGCTCAACATCTCTTTCCTGTAGATTTTGGAGTGTTAGCAAAAGGTTCAGAATGCTTATCCGGAAGGAACATAAAAGATGTATGTGAACATGCTGAAAGAAAATGGGCTTCTAAAGTGGTGAGTGGAACTGCTACGGAAGAGCTTCCATCAATTGATGAATATATTCATGCAGTGAAATCCAGAAAGACTAATGGAATTTAATTTTTGTTTAGCATCTTCGAAATTCTCGACGTGATAACTGCAGAGCGACATCTCCGTAGGTTGAGTCGTTCCGCTTTGCTCCACTCGTGAGTTTGCTATCGCAAACAGCCATCCCTCTGTCGCTATCGTTGAAATTACCAAAAGAATTTCGACCTACACTCGACTGTGGTCTCTTTATATTGCTGATGCAATATGATGATGCTAAACCCTAATTCTCAATAAAACTCTGTAAAGAAAGATTGACTAAATTCTCTTTAGCCTGCATCTCTTTGAACTGAGGCTCAATTTTTATCATTACCTGCTCATCGCAGAAAGATCTTACTAAAGGAACACCTTTTCCGCTTAGGCTGGAAATACATTCCGGAACCACGGCGCAAGATACTTGAGAACGTTCGGCTACTTCACGATAAGTTAAAGGCGCTTCTTCGGTGTATAATACCAAGAAAACTTTTCTCTCCAGCTGATTTAAAGGAACTATATTGGGTTTAGGAACTGGAGTTCCATTTTCCGCAGAATTCAATTGTATTCGGTCCAACCGTTGCGAAAGTTTTTCAACTTTTACTTCAATCTGTTGTAGATAGTCAAACAGAGACTGTATCTCCTGCGTGTTATCATTTATTCCGCTTAAATGCTCCTCGAGAGCTTGGCGGACTTTTTGCAGTTCCAGCTGTATACTATCATCTACATTAGACATTTTTATCACAGATTAAACTCGACCGCAACTTTTTTCAAATTATTGCGGTCTCCTAATATTAAACCATAATTAACCATTCATAATTTTACTTATGGTTTGATATTATCTTTTTTCGCAACCTAGTACGTGACGTTTACACATCTCGTATCTACCATCCACACCGAAAATTGGAATAACGAGGTGGTTTAAATAGCTTTCGTTTCAGCTTTAAATTTCACTAAAGAATGATTAACTTATTTTTATGAAAATATTTTTGTCGACGGAGAGACAAACTAATATATACTACTTTGATATTTACAAGTAAAAATGTCTTTCCGCTCCAAAAAAGAATTGGAACTTGAACTTAGCAAACTTAAATCAATTGAAACGCCTTCAGTTAAGCTGGAGCAATATCCTACTCCTGCGCATATCGCTGCCGAATGGGTATGGAACATGGCGATGAAAAGAGAAGTTGCCGGAAGAGTGATTTTAGATGCCGGCTGTGGAAATGGTATCTTAGGATTAGGATTATTATTATTAGGAGCAAAGAAAGTTTATTTTTTGGATGCAGACAAAGTGGCGTTAGATATTTGCATGCAGAATTATAATTCACTTGCCGAGGAATATGAAATTGGTGAAGTGCAGTTTATTCACAGCGATATTTCTTTGTTTGACGGAGAAGTAGATATGGTAGTGGAAAATCCTCCATTTGGAACGAAAGAAGAGCATGCTGATAAGAGATTTTTGGAGAAAGCATTTTCAGTGGTTAAGATAGTTTATTCCATGCATAAATCTTCTACGGCATCTTTTGTAGAAGCTATATGTAAAGACTTCGGATTTAAGATAACAGAATTGTGGCAGTATGAATTGCCGATAAAAGCTACGTTTAAGTTCCATGAGAAATCGGTGAAGTTTATTGACGTAGCGGTGTGGAGAATGGAGAAGTGATTATCTATCTTTCCAATCAACAAAGGTATCTTTCTTCCTATTGATGAAGAATAAAGTTACAAAGAAAGTAATCACCAGAATTACAAACCCAATCTTGCTCTTGCTCTCGAAATACATTAACGTAGCTACAAATGTAGTTACAATACTGCCCATGAATAATCCCATTACAATGGAATCTTGGAAAGTGATGAAGAGAGCGATTAACAGGATGATTAAGTTAAATATGATGATGAACATATACTTCTGCCCTTCGTAAGCGTTCTTGTCCTGCTCCCATGTTTTTTGTTCAGCAAAATACTGTTTTTGACATTCATCCTGCTTATCGCCGATGGCTGCGGATTGGGCTTCAGTTAATTTTTCCACAACGGGATAGGGATATTTGCTGTAGCAATCCGGTCCTTGATAAAATGAATCTGTACCTGTATATTTAGGAAAGAATACATTAGCTCCTAAGAATACCATAGGAACATAGAGTAAAACGATAATGAGCACATATAATAATTTAGTCCAGTTCATTGGTTAAAGAATATGGAAGAAGTATATAATGGTTACGGATTAATGTAATACTTCAGTAATCTGAAGCGTGATGAGCATCATAAAGTCGAAATCCGTTCGATTATTACATAGAGAGCGACAGAGTAAAGTCGACTGCGGTCTCC
>JAGVMW010000137.1 GCA_020053615.1 archaeon
AGATGCAACTATCGCATCTCAGCCCAGAAAATCACTCTCGATTTTTCTGGGCAGTGGTGATAATGGTGCTATCACTCACTTTTTGGACTGTGCCGGTAAACCGATAGTTTTTTATTTTTATTTATTTTATCGTATGTAAAGAGGTGAAACAGATGCATAGAATTAAGTCAGCGATAATGATTGTACTTCTTATAGGAGTAATCGGAGTTATTGGATTTATGATGGGTGGTAATTCTGGAGTAACCAGCGCGATTGTAGCTGAAACTGTTGCCTGCTATGAAGATTCTGATTGCGATGATAGAATTGCCCAGACTGAAGATATTTGCAAGAATCCCGGGACTAATAATGCACTATGTGTGAGCAGAGCGATAAAGAAGAATTAATTCAAAAAAAATAAAAGCTATATTAAAAAAAAAGATTATAGCATTGTTCTTATGCTTTCGATGTTAGAAGCAATATCCGTACCTTTCTTGGTCAACTCTAATAATTTTAAACGGCCTTCTTTTTTAAACCGAATCAATTCAGCTTTCTGCATTTCCTGCAATATCTTCACCACATGTGAATACGTGCAGTCTATCTGCTTCGCCAGAACTGAAGCATAGACATTGGCATCAGCGTTTTTTAGCTCGACCAACATCATAGCGGGTTTTTCTCGGAAAAACACGTCAAAAATACCCTTCTTTTTAATCAATTTAACACCCCCGATATTTTTCCATCCCCACCTCTCGAAAAATTAGGGCAGGATAGGTATATTTAAACATTTAGACACTTAAACCTATATTTTGTAACCTATATTTAAAAGTTGCTATATAGAGTATAGGTGAATTTGTTAAACAAATATATTTTATCCTCTGATAATTTTTACATTCAGTTTAAAGTTCTGTTACATCATTTACAAAAAAAAAAGAAATGAGTGCGGGGAAAGGGAATTTCGTGCTGTTACGTCGTCTTGCGTGTGATAAGAGGGATTTCCGTATGAATATCCCTCGGACGCACGTTCGCATAGCGTAACTTGCATTCGAACCCTCGAACCCACTAAGGGACAGGATAACTTACATCCAGCTTCAGTAGCCGGTGTTCCTCTGATGGGCTTAAGTCCTGCGCGTTTGACCAAGCTTTGCTATCCCCGCGCAAAGTTGTGAAACTGTGAGTAGTATATAAAATTAATTGCTGTAATTTGAAGTTACAAGAAAATATTTTTCATTCATTCAACAAAAAAAAGATGAAGGGGTCCAAAACGGGGGGTGAGGGTAGTAGAATAGGTTGGACCCCAATCAATGGAATATGTGAACATCTATCGCCTCTTTTTCCCTACTTTCGTTAGTAAAACAGTATTAATATATAAATGTTACGTTTTTGTATACTGGTTGAGGTTGAAATAGGTGGTTTTAAGCTTATTTTAGAAAAGAGAGGTCAGAAAAGACAATATTCCATAAATAGCTTTAAGCTTGTTTGACTAATTGATCCAAGCTGATTCTATGACTTTGTTCTAAGCGTTCACGGAGAACTTTTAGCTTATTAATATCATGTGAACAGAAAGGCAAAGCAATTTCAGATGTTCCAAATCTCGAACGATAATTTGTAGCTGGAAGATAATTTGCTTTAGTACATATTGTCTCCACTTTTTCAGCATCTACTTTACATCTTACTCCAATTATTAAAGCATCATAAGGATGACTGTCTGTTTTTCCACAGACAGAACAAGCTCCATGCACTTTATATTCTCTCACTGCCGTTACTGGTACAGAATTGTAATGTATTCCCATCTTATCACCTCTCGTTTTTTTAGAAGAATTTAATTCTGGTTTAAAATACTTGTCGAGCATTGAGCAGTAAGAAAATTAGGAATAAAAACGTAATACTTCAGCATCCTGACGTGAAGCGTTACCGTCTTCTCGCTTCTTGCTGTGTTTTACCGAGAGCAGACATCTCCGTAGGAGCCTTCCCTCTGTCAGCTTCGCAGTAAACTTCGAAGAGGCTCGACCTACACTCGACTGTGGTCTCTTTATATTGCTGATGCAATATGATGACGGTAACGCTTCAGATTGCTGAAGTATTACATAAAAAACGTATGTTTTAAAAATAAAGTTAAAGACTTACGATAAAATGAGGGTTTAATGATGAATAAAAACTATTCTTTAATCACTATTAATCATCTTAGTAAGTTTAAAATTAATAAATTAGGAGATAAGTTTTGCTTAAGCTTAAGTAACTGCAAAAATAAAGTATTAATCTCTCTCCCATTTGTGCTTGATGAAAGAGTTGGTTCACTGGCAGGGATGATGCCTGATGGTAGTCTAATTAAAGATTTGAAGAGAGTTTACTTTACTCAAAAGAAAGACTTTAGGAAAATTCTCCAATTTAGAGGATTACTCATTGAATTATTCTCTCCTACAAACAAAGTTTTTATTCGTGACGGACACAACGCATTCGATGCTTATACAAATTCGACAGTCTTAGCTAATTTCCTGTATCATGTCTTAGATTTTAGCAAATCTGATGAAGAGATGAAAGTTCCAAAATGGATGTTCCTATCTCCAGACTCAGTTAAGAGAGCATATTTGAGAGAGGCTTTTGCAATGGAAGGAACAATATTTAAATCGTTAAAAGAAATAAGGTTTATTACCAAAGATAAAGATTATGCTTTAGGAATACAAGCATTGCTTAACAGCTTAAAGATAGGTTCTTTTGTTCAAACAAGAATAGGTGGAACACATAGAACCATACAATATCGAGTATCTATATATCGCAAAGAAAATTTTGAGAAGTTTAAAGAGATTGGTTTTACTAGCCTATTACATGTAGAGCGATTTAATCTTATATGCCAGAAATATCAAATCTAAACCAAATCTTTTTAAACGGTGCTCATTTCTAAGCTTTCAGCGGGGTTATAGCGGGGATTTGTAGAGATTTCTCGCAAACCGCAATAGGGAAGCTAGGAGTACCCGATGGGCTCATAACCCATAAATCGAAGGTTCAAATCCTTCCCCCGCTAATCCTTTCTTTATATGCTACAATCACTAAATCTTTTTAAACTGATTCTAAGTTTATTCTTCTATGAAAATCGTCATCTGCGGGAGCATGACTCTAGCTCAAAAAATGCTGGAAGCAGAAAGAGAACTTCAGAGTAGAGGACATCAAATAATTCTTCCGGAATTTGTCAGGGAATATGCTGTTTTGGAAAATGCGGAAGATAGACATAGTGAATCGGCAAAGAATAAAGTTAAATATGGTCTTATTCGACAATATTTTGAGAAGATAAGAGAAAGCGATGCAGTTCTGGTACTCAACGAAGAAAGGCACGGAATCCCTGATTATATTGGAGGAAATTCTTTCTTGGAAATGGGATTTGCGCATGTGTTGGTGAAAGAAATTTATCTTCTTAATCCAATTCCGAAGATGAGCTATACTGATGAGATTAGAGCGATGCGGCCGATAGTAATCAACAGAGATTACAATCTTATCAAATAGTTTTAAAAATCGGCGTCGTTTTCTACATCTCGTGCCCTCATAGTCTAGCTTGGATGTCTTTAATCTTTGGATTGAAGAGAAAGCCAATAGAATACGAGCTTGCGGAGCTTGGGACCGGGGTTCAAATCCCCGTGAGGGCGCATATTTTAAAATCGAAAATGCTTTGGTGAAAATCTCGCTAAAAGTTATAAGATGCTAATCTTCATTTTCACCAAAGTCAAAATTGAGGTGTTACATATGAATTGGAAAAAAGGAGTTATTGCCGGAGTAGTTGCCGGAATTGTGTTGAATATAATCAGCTTTGTGTTCGGGATGCTGCCGGGAAAGCAGGAATGGTACGTAGCAACGTTTCCGCAGATGATGAACTCGCAGGGATTAGCAGCCATGTTTACTTCGATGTTCCTAATTGGAGTGTTTATGGGGATTATCTACGACTTAATCAATGATTCGCTTCCAGGAAACAAGACTAAGAAAGGATTCGTTTATGGAATTATCGTATGGCTATTAGCGGGGACTATGTGGCCAGTTATGATGATGGGATTTGCTTCGACGTATCAATGGCTGAGCGAACTGCTGATTGGATTAGTTGAATATATTTTTGCTGGAACTGTGGTGGTGTATATCTACGGAAAGAAATAATTTTTTTATTTTTATTTTATTCTTTCTGTTCATAAATTAACTTCAATCCATCTAACTTCGTTTTATATCCTGCTTTAGTCAATTCTACATACAGATTACGTAATTCTCCTTCAGTCTCAAAATTAAGTTCTTGGTCTGTTTCAGCCAAAGCTACTTCTTCTGCAATTTTCTTCTCATCCATGAAATAACTGATCTTACCAACATAAGAAGGTTGATATCCATCCTGATATCGATTTAATTTCTTTAAAGTAGGAGAAGCACGGATTGCGCCTTTGGGATGATGTCCAATTTCTGCTAAGATTTTATCTAAAGTTTTAGGTTCCATTATCAATTTAATGGTGGGGAGATATTATAAGAATTGTGGTGATGAAGAGAACAAATACTAATTATTACTCATCAGCATTTTACTCCCACGAGTCACTATATCCTATGGAATAAATGTTACCTTTTCTTAGAGCGAATTCTGTTATGGAGCTTACAATGTAATCTGCTTGTTTTGGGCTTTTAAGATTCATTTCCCTAACCAGTTCAGCTAGTGAAGTATAGGCTTTAAGTTCGATATGCAATCCATCTGTTGCTTCTTCTTTCTCGAGTAGACTATATGGATTGCCGGTAATGACGAATAATCTCAATTCTCCTTTTTGGATGGTAGTGTCAGAATCATTAAAGGTTATACCACATTTGGATAGCTCACCGGCAATCTCATCGACTGTTTTTTCGAGTTGTTTTTGTCTCATTTTATCTTTAAATTTGGCTATTTGCGTCATTTCGTAATTTCTCTCCCTACCGAGGTTATTGGAATATCATTCAACTTAGGGAAATTCTTCTTATAATTCACAACTTCTAGCGCTGTTTTTTCAAGCACTTTCCCATAAGCACAGATAATCGCACTTTCTAAAGAAACACTTTCTTCTGGAGTTATGGAGTTACCAGATTTGGCTCTTTCTAAAACATTAGTGTTATAATCCATTCCACTTCTCTTAAATAGGCCTTCAAAATACACCATTGGATGTACTGAGAGGTGAGCAGAAAGCCCTCTGTTAATCAGTGCATCTAACCCTTCCGCATAGAAAGAAAAACTACTAACTATCATAATAGAAAACAAGTCTCTATCTTCCATAGGAGTAATACTTTCCAT
>JAGVMW010000026.1 GCA_020053615.1 archaeon
CATTTTTGGCTAAAAAACAGTCAAAGAAGAAGAGTTTAGACCAAACTGTCAAATACTATTTTCCATTCAAAATAATGAAAAAGTGTCAAACTTGGGATACAAGAGAATTCCATCTACTTCTTCAGTCAATCCTGTGAAATTGTCTAATATTTCCTCTAATTTTCTTGGTAAAAGCACTTTTCTGACCATAATATATCCTCATAATTCCTACTCACTCTCCCGTCAGCTTCACATATGCAGCGGCTAACAATTTACAACGTTAGCTTTCGATACGTCTCAATCGCTACTCGAGGTAAATGTTCAGGATTAGTAATAATCAAGTAACGCCCAGGACCATAGATTTGATCTAAAACTTCTTTGGATGCTTTTTGGTCCAAACAAAATGCAAAAAGTTCAATGCCCGCCGCTCTTTCTCGGCAAGCTCCTACATAAGTATCCTGAATTCCCGTTATTCCAGTGTATCCTTCATCGTTAGCTAATTCTGTAACAATATCAAAATGTATCTTCCTTCTGGACAAAACATTTTCAAACAAAGTAGGCACATGCTTGTAAAAAGTTCCAGTTCTAGATTGATTAAGTGGAGCTAACAACCCAATCTTATGTTCAATCTCTGAGGTCACTTTTTCAGAGAAGCTTTTAAAATTATTTACAAATACTTCATTTGGTCCACGACTGGTGTACCCAACTATAGCAAACGAATCTTCCAGAATCTTAAGCGCTTCCATAAAATAGACTGTGGTCGTCAGTGCATAACTTATCATTCTTTTCTCCCCTAACCATTGCCCTAGATTACGATTTTGATTTATAGACAACAGTACCGCAATTTCTCTTTCTGTGATTCGACGCTGGACAAAAACATTCGGCTCGGAATTTTGTCCCGCTTCTCTTTCCAATAAATAATCAGTATAAGCTTGCTCATCAACCTCTCCATCATACATTCTTCGTTTTATAGTGACTCTCTGCGGTTTAATCTGTTCTAATAATGAACATAACTGAACTAGTTCATTCTTACTAGCCTGTCGGGATCTCTCCAATTGCTGATTAGGAAATCCGCTTGCTTCTCCCATTACCAAGCGAGCTTTTCCTCCTCCTTCTTCGTCGTAATAAAAGATGGGCTGTCCAACATAACTAGCACCAGTTCGGTTCACTAGATGCAAAGTAGTATTATCTTTCCCATTGACTGCTTCTTTTCGAGTAGGAGGAATCATAAATCTTTTTTCTAAATTTTCATAGATACGTTTTACTTCTTGTTGTACTCTCAGACTCTGATTCTCAACTGCTTCCCAATCTTGTGGGAGAGAAGATACTAATTCTTCTAATAATTTATTATAACCTGAAATCGCAGAAAAATCTACTCCTAATAAAATATTTCTTTCTAAAGTTTGCAAAGCTGTGGCTGCCGTCGGAGCTGTCTCTAATGCAGAAGAGATTTTTTTTCCAGCAGCACCAAAACTTTCCTCAACTCTTTGACTCAAGCTAGGCCATTCATTAGCAATTACAGCTTTGGCTCGAGCATAGTTTAACTGAATCCAAATGCGATAAGCGTATTGAGGATTAGCAAATTGGTCAAAAAAAACATTTAACTCACCTTCTTTTTTTTCCTCAAAATATCCATAACGGAAAAAAACAGCCTGGAGTGAAGCTAGATTAGAACATAACTCACGATTTTCCTCTTCGGAAGAGAATAAGTTTACAAATTGAGGTAGAGCAATTCTTCCTATAGTTGGCAAAGGAAATGAAAAATTATTTGGATGTATTCCCGGTAATTCTTCCAAAGAAAGATTTCGATGAGCATAAAGTGAAGCTAATCT
The DNA here is from genome assembly GCA_020053615.1 of archaeon. Lineage (GTDB taxonomy): Archaea > Nanobdellota > Nanobdellia > Woesearchaeales > GW2011-AR9 > JACRPH01. Next base: position 1,812 of record JAGVMW010000026.1, read on the forward strand.
TCGCCATACTTCTCTTTCTGTTCCTAATTCGTATAGAGAGTCTTCTTCTGATAGTAGCTCCGCACCCAGCCTGGCTCCAGGAGATAATTCTTGGGAGAGATGCGCTAAAGTGGGTAGTTTTAGTAGTGCAGAGAACCAGTGAGAATATTTCTCTTCCCTCTCTTCTTCTCCTAATGACGATAAGATCCCCTGACTTTTTTTCAGATACGCTAAAAAAATTTCTTTCTTCTCGGTATGTTTTAGATTCATCTTATCTTGCATGAAATCTAGGAATTCCACCAGACGGTTTTCTTTTCGAACAATTAAATCAATCATTTTCGGTGATACTTCATTCAATTCCGGAAGAATCGCTTGAAAGAAGTCATCATAATTGGCTCGCTGTAATTCTTTTCTTTCTATGTCCTCTCTATAAACCGGAAGAGTTTGAAGATAGATAGATTTTACTTTTTTTGAAAAAGATTTAAATGCATCTTCACCTAAAACTTTACAGCAATTTATTCGCATCTCCAGCGCAGAGAAAGAATGACTTCGTTTCTTTCCCAGGTAATCTAACGTTACTTCATTTATTAATTCGATTAAATGATCATCAGAGACCTCTGCATATTTCCCATTATGATATTTCTTCCATAATTCACTTAATTCTTTTCCGTTCCAAGAGAATTTACCAATCATTAATTCCCGTAATCGGTTTTTCTGTTCTCTGTCTGGAGGAGAAAGTTCTAATTCTCGAACCGTGTTTTCAAAAGCAATACCATAAGAAAGCCGGTCTTGAGAATTGGTGATGAAAGAATTGGCTCGGCTTACCAATGAAAGTATTTGTTCCAAATGAGGTAAAGCAGAAGGGTCTCTAGCTACTTTTTTTGGAATCAAGTTATATAATAACTGGTTACTAGCTAAACCTTCCGTGCCATGCCAACTTCTACTTACTATTTCTAATACTCTTCTTTTTAAAGAGGGAGGTACGGAAGTGAAAGCATCAGTTATCTCTTTAATAATTTTATCTGACACTGTTTTCCTCAAAGGATACTCTTTTTTAAATCGAAGATTACCCCGCGATTCCTTTGATATTTCTTTAACCAAGCGGGAAAAGTTTTGATTGAAATGTGAAGCAATCTTCGGTAGTATTTCATTATCTGAGTCAAATGCTTCTTGGGATATTTTAATTATTTCTTCTAGCATTTCTGATGGGGCTAACATATTGCCGCAATCTAAAGCATACCCATGCACCTCTCCTACCGTTTTGCAGAAAGCCTGAATTTCTAGGTTCTTAAAATGAGTAAGTTCTAGCAATTGGTTGAGTAAATAAGAAAAACTAGAATATCCTTCCGAACCATAAATTCGAGCATTCCAGAGTGAATGGATAGCATTAAAATTGGAGATTGGATTGCCTTTTCTGAGAAGCGCAGCAATTTTTCCGGCTTGGCCAAGTTCTCCGCCGGTTGCAGTATAAATGTACATCAGATGTTGATATTGAGACAAGGATGTAGTCTCTACCCCAAAAATGGAAGTTCTCCCTCTTAGAAGAGCGGTGAGATCTTTTTGATCTGGCTTAAATGCTAAAGTAGCATAAAGAAAAGCAGTGCCTCCTTTAAGAGCAGTAAACTCATTACTATCTTTAGATTTAGATGGTAACTTTTTCTTCAAATCATTTCGAATAGACTCCATTACTTGAGGATGGCTCTCAGCGTATCCTAACATATTTTCCAACAATTCTCTTTTGTGAAAAGGAAATTGATGCAAATTATATACTTGCTTAGTCACTTTCATCGTGGTGGTTAGAATATGTTGAGCAACTTCCAGAGGAAAATTTCTTATTATTTTATGTTTAGGCGGGACTCCTGGATAAGATATCTCTGCTGGCAGATGGTCTTCTAAACTTAATCTATCTACCAAATCTTGAGATTCAAACGGCTCTTCCGCTTTCTCGTCCAGTTTGTCATCATCAGATGTGGGAGCCATGTTTAAGACTGTCAACCCCCATTAGAAACTTTTCAAATATTCCTCTAAAGCATTAATGTCAGTATCATTGCTGGAGATGGGATAAAATATGTTCTTTCGGATAAGATGAGGAAAGTCCATGCTTAACTTTAATTCTTGATTTGCTACGTATTCTTCAGCTGCCCTTACCAATAACCTGGTACTGGCGCCTTCTTGCAGATTTATAGCATTAGTTCTTTTACTTTGACGTAATTCATTAGCTAGTTTTACCAATTTCTTAGCTAAACTTCCATCGATCCCAGTTTTAGTAGTCAAGATTTTTGTTTCGATATCAGCAGTAGGATAATCCAATCTTATCTCAGGAAAACGCTGCTGGGTGCTGGGCTTAAGCTCTTTAGTTTTGATTTGATAACCCCGATTAAAAATAACCACTAACATAAAATTGTCTGGAACCTCAATAACTTCATTAATTTTTGGAACAACTAAATAACGTCTTTCGTCGGCTAAACTATGAATCAGAACCCGAGAATCGGGTCGTCCTTCGACGAATTCATCTAATACCAACATGCCTCCAGTTTTTGCTACAGTATACAAAGGCGCAGGATCCCATTCCTGAAGTTTTCTTCCTAAAAGATGACCTTCTCCGGTATCTTCATGACAAGGAATCTCGGCATAAACCGGTAAACCTAACCGATGGCACATATATTCGGCTAAAGTAGTTTTTCCACAACCAGTAGGTCCAGTAATACATAAAGGGTGACGCGTATGATAAGAAAGAGTGAAGTCATCAATTTCGTGTTTGCCCGTGTCTTCATAATATGGTTGAGATCCTTTATATTCATCAATTCGATAAACTTTAGCTTGATGCCTTTCTTCTCTTTTCGGAACGAGTGATTCTTCTTTTTTTGCAGCCATTTTATTTATTCTCCACTAAACATGTAAGATAGAAGTGTTTAAAGCAGAGTTAATTTATAAATCTTTTGGAAATTGTTACTTGGTAGTAGAATAACCTAAAAAAAGAAAATAAACTCGACTGCGGTCTCCTAAATTCGACTGTGGTCTCATAATAGTAAATCAAGTGGCGTCCTTCGGACTTTCTTGATTGACTATAATCTCAAAAGCGTTTGAGATAAATCACAGTTTATTTCTTTGATTGCAGGTAAAACCACTTGACGCCCGTATACTTTGAGAATAGGTCTTTCAAAAGTTGAGCATTCTCTTCTACACCACTTTCAGCATTTAAAGCACTTTCCAACTGACTAAACGTCGGACTTTCTTTAGGAATACAGCTATATTCCAAACTAGCGGGTGCGCTAAATTCAAAAGTTCCGGTTTTAAGATTGCGAGTGAATACACGATAAGCAATGTCACCTGTTGGAATATTTGGACTGAAAACATACCTGCGCTGAGCTTCCTGCGCTACCACATTTTCTTCAGTTATAAGTACTGGAACTTGCATTCTACCTACATACGCTTCTACTTCTTCAAAATCATGATCTCTTGGAACATAACCATAATCCTGAGCATCGGCAGAGCCGGCAACTAGATTTTCACGTACATTAAGCATATCGCAACCATCTCTTAAAGCTCTATGTCCTTTTCCCCATCTAGCACAAGCCACTTGATCATCAGATTTAAAGTCTGTCATTTTTGTTTCACCTTTAAGTTTAAAACTATTATTTTAAGTGTAATTTATGGGTTTACTTTATAAATCTTTTGGGTGTATTTACCCCAAAGTAGTGGATATCACATTTTCCTAAAAAAACTTACTCTTCGATTTTATCACGAAGATGATATACTGCCACTAGTTCTCCATCAACAGCTCTAGCTACATCATATCCCTGACCGACCATCAAATGACCGTCGTTTAAAGTAGGTCTCTCAAATAAGTCAGTTGGACGTTGATAACTGCCAGGTACAACTTCAGCTTCTTCAAAAAGTTCCCTAACTTCGTGTTCAACTAAAATAGCTCTTGCTGATTGATATAATTTGTTGGAATTCATTCTATCTCAGAAAAGTATATGTAGTATATAAGTCTTTTGGTTAGAATTACCAGATAGTAGTATCAACCGTGGAGAGAGATATAATTTAAAAAAATATTTATCTCTTCAACAACCTTTCCCAATAACTCAAATATCCTAGAACCCGACTTTTGGCATCGATTAGAAACAAACGTTCTTCCGAACCCAAAGGGTTGCGAGTATTAATCTTTCGCAACATTTCCGTCAAATCTCGCAACATCAGTCGCGCTTCGCTCTGCCACTGGCTCAACGGCTTGGTAGCAACAATAGACTGCAGCTTTAAATGACGTTGTGCTAACGCTTCGAATTCTGGTTTAAGTGTATCACTTCTTATACGCGCTTCCATCTTATATCTCCAGTTATTGCTTTACCCAACATAACTCAGTTTCTTATCCTCTTGGATTCTCTCTGCTTTCTGAGTCTTCTCCATAATTCCTTTTAACTTGCCTTCAAATGCTTCTGCCTGCTTCAGCAGCGGCTTAGGGTCTATTTTCAATCCAGTATACGCATCCAAAGCTTTAATTATTTCCGCAGCAGCTTTGCTGTCAGGGAGATTACTCTGCGCTTCGGCAAAGAATGCTACCATAGAAGTCTTCATATCTTTAGCCAATAACGCACCAGTAACACCTACAATAATTCCTTCCATCAACGGCTTAGCAATCTTGCTCAGCTCTTGATTACTTGCTCCCAAACCGTTCGAATAAAAGAAAACTCTGCTAGCATCAGGATTAGGCGAACCTACTCCTTCCAACGAAATTATCTCTTTAGCATTCAATTCTTTAGCTAATTGCAATACCACATCCGCAATTTTCCACCCTAAATCTTTGCCGATATTAATTGCATGCAGAATAACAATGTTGTATTCTTTGTTATAATGAACTGAGACCGGATCAATAACTTTATTCTGATGAATAGCTACCATAGCTGGAATTTCATCCATCTCTACTGTTCCGATTTTCTCCATCTTGAGATGTTCCATCAAGAATTCAGTAGCTATCGTCCCGATTAATCCAAATCCGGGAAAGCCTTCGATAATAGTAACATTTCTTGGTTTCTTTTTTAACAGCAATTTCATTTTAGCATCACCTTCTTTTTATGTTGTTATTATGTTATTTGTGTTTTTAGGGTAGAAAGTAAAGGTTGTTTTTAAGTGTTTTGCAACCAGCAGAGCCATTTAAGATGTAAATTAAAGTTAATTCGATTTATTAATAATGTGAAGAACCATGATTTAACGTTTAGTATTATTTGTAACACAGAAAAGCTAACCCCGCTCAAACCTAAACGACAAATCATTATATTCTCTAGTTTCGTAAACACATATTCCCTCTTCATGCCACAACACAAATTCAATTATGCCTGCATCTAAAGCCATTTTGCTGCAAATAGTACAATATGGTTTTCCTGCTCGTTGGGGCTTATTTTCTTTGTCCAAACGGATAAAATACAATCTTGAGCCAACAATCTCGTCAGGATTATTTCTTAATGCATCCATTATCGCTCTCTGCTCGGCGTGAATACAACAAGTTTTATCAGTAATTTTGGGGTGATAAGATTTTTTAGAATAAGAACACCTTCTCTGCGTTTCATCTTCTTGTGGAGGGCTGTTAAATCCACTTCCAATTATTTGATTCTCTTTAACAATAATAGAACCGCAACGAGAACGCTCACAAGTGGCATTTCGGGCAACTTCAACTGATTGAGCAATGTATTCTAATGCTTCCATTCCTTCATTGCCTAATAAAATTCTCATGTTTTAAATAATTCCTGTCTTCGATTACCACACCATATTCTTTATCACATACATCCCCAGCATCGGATTCTCTTTCATTCTTCTGAACGAGTAAGCTTTAGCTCGCTACCAATTTCCGTAAGGAAGATATACTCTAGCACGATAACCTTCTTTAGTTAGCTCAATCAACTGCTGGTTATCTACCCCATATAACATTTGAAATTCAAATCGGTCTTGAGGAAAATGATTTTCTTTAATTGCATTAATAATTATCTGGTCGTGGGTAGCGACAGCAGTATAACACCCATACTGCATCAAAAAATCAGCTAAGCGAATGAAATTAGCATTTATTTGATATGGCTTTACATAAGCCTGCTCGGTTTCGGGATAAATACCTTTGCAAACACGCACATTCGGCTTTAGATGAGCTAATGCTTTTACATCTGACAAGCTGCGTTCTAATCGCGCCTGAACCACAAATCCTAAGTTAGAAAAGTCCTGATGCAATTCTTTCCACATCTTTAGGGTATTATCAGTATAGTTAGAATCCTCCATGTCGATTCTTGCGGCAATATCCTTATCGTCTGCAACAGAAATAATCTCTCGCATCAGCGATTTACAAGTGTGGTAATATTTTCCTTTCGAAGTAAGCCCTAATTGCGATAGTTTTAGTGAGATATAATTATGACTGGATAATTTATGTTCAATGACTTCTTGGATAAGCTTTCTATATTCATTTGCTTCCACATTTGCTTCTCCCTGATTCTGGACATGCTCTCCCAGAAGATTTATAGTACTAAATACTCCTTTTTGTTTAAACTGTTCCGCTTTCTCAATGACTTCATCGATAGTTTCTCTGGCAATATAACGGGAAGCTACTTTGTGTACAAACGAGTCCGGCAAATGAGGAACAACCGATACGATTCCTTTATTGACTAAGTTTAATAATCCCATGGGAAGACTAAGTTACAAGCGGTATTAAAATCATTTCGTTACTGGAAAATGTATTTTCACCACCAAAAATATTTATAGTTCATCCTCTTTAGAGATAAAACCATGAAGCTAACGCAAGTAGAGAAGCTTATTCTGTATTCTTTGGGGCAGTTCTACCAATCTATCAACCAGCCTTTGGTGGAAAAGCCGCTAACCTTGCGTACTTCCAAGATAACTTTCATTGAATGGATGCTACATTCTGGGATAATAACCAAGCAGGAACGTGCTTTGTACCAGAATATAGAATCGCTGGAGAAAAATAAGTTAATTCGTTACGATACGCGTATGATTGTGTTTACTAATTCTGGGCTAAAAGAGCTGGAGAATATCAAGAAAGAATTGGAAAAGAAGGGAAAAGAGTTAGATAAAAGAGAGAAAGAATTAGAATTGAAAAGAAAAGAGTTAGGGCAGTTTAGAGAATTGGAGAAGTATTTTATTTCTGGCGATAAGCCAAGACGGAAATTGCAGACGGTGATATGTGAGGAGTGTGGGTGAAATAAATTCTAATCACTTCTTCCTGAGTTTAAACAGAATAAAGCTAGGTAATTTAATCGTTAAGAGATATTTCTGAGAATCATATTTTCTAGAACAGGGGATAGGTTTAGCATCAACATAATCAACTATTTCAAAATTATGCTTCAATGCCGTTTTTATCAGAGTTTGATAGGTGAAATTGCGTAAGTTCATCCATCCCAATGTGCCTAAATCACCTTTCTGAAATGATTCATTGAAGTAATCTCCGTAAATAATCTTTTTTGTTCCTATTTTAACTGCTTCGATTATGTGTTGAGGACTGCTATTTATCATATTAAAGATAGGATGTCCGGTAGAATAGACAAAAATGCCTTTTGATTTTAACACGCGATAAACCTGAGCGAACAACTTATCCAGATTTGCGGTGTAATGTAGGGCTAAACTGCAGATTACTACATCAAAAGTTTTATCTTTGAATGGAAACTTGCTATCCATATTTCCTACCAAGAATTCTGTGTTTGGGATTTTACTTTGCTGGGCATATTTAATTAATTTTCGGCTAATATCAAAACCAATTATTTTCTTAGCTCCATTCTTAGAAAGTATCTGTACATGATCTCCAAATCCACAAGCTACGTCGAGAATAATTTTGTTCTTAACCTTGCCCACCAACTTAATCATGGCTGGAACTTCTATATCTCGATTGTAATCAAAGCGCTGTTGGTTCTGTCTTCGAGTGTAGTACAATTCTGCGACTTTATTGTAGTTCATGGTTTTACTTCACCACCATCTTTCTCACTTCATCCAAAAACTCAATCGCTCGTTTTACGGAAGTTCTGGCTTTGTTTAAATAACCCGCGTAAATCCTCTACCTCGCAGGTAGGGGATGTAAGCGGATAATTCTTTTATATTGTACGAATCACTTTCTTTAGCGCTAGCAAA
>JAGVMW010000187.1 GCA_020053615.1 archaeon
AGATGCAACTATCGCATCTCAGCCCAGAAAATCACTCTCGATTTTTCTGGGCAGTGGTGATAATGGTGCTATCACTCACTTTTTGGACTGTGCCATTTTTTCCAAAGGCTTTTAAACTCTCGAATAATTCTTCCTCTCATGCCCATTGAAATCTGCGCCATCGGTGGATATTCCGAAACCGGTAAAAATAGCACTGCCATAAAAATAGATGATGAAGTCGTAATTCTAGATATGGGTTTGCACATGGAAAATTATATTCGTTATACCCAAGATGAAGATATCTCTGCTTTAAGTTATCAAGAGTTATTGGAAGTAAATGCTGTTCCTAACTATGGGTTGATGGAAGACTGGAAAAGTAAAATCATAGCTATTATTCCCGGACATGGGCATTTAGATCATATCGGAGCAATTCCATTCGCATTAAAATTGTTCCCTAAAATTCCAGTAGTATGTACTCCTTATACTGCTGAGATATTAAAAAGTATCTTTGCTGACGAAGAAATCAAGCTGCCCAATGCGATTGTTCCGCTGAACTTAAATTCAAAATACAAGCTTTCTTCTAAAATAACGGTAGAATTGGTAAATATGACTCATTCCATTCCGCACACGGCCATGGTGGTTTTGCATACCCCTTATGGAAGAATCGTTTATGCTAATGATTACAAGTTTGACCGGCAGCCGATGCTGGGAAAGAAACCTAACTTTGAACGGCTGAAAGAAATCGGAGAAGAAGGAGTTACTTTATTGGTTATTGAATCATTATATGCTCACGAACACAAGAAAACACCTTCCGAAGCTGTAGCCGAGCAGATGCTTAAAGATGTGATGCTAGGAGTAAATGCCGAAGGCAAAGGAATGATTGTTACCACGTTTTCTTCCCACTTAGCTAGATTAAAGAGTATTATAGATTTAGGCAAAAAGCTTCATCGTAAGATTGTATTTGTAGGGCGTTCTCTTTCTCGTTATGTGATAGCTGGGCAGAACATTGATTTGATTGATTTCAGGCAGGACGTTAAATTAGTTCGACATAAAGATAAAGTTGAAAAGATGCTCAAGCAAATTATGCGTGAAGGCAAAGACAAATATTTGTTAGTGGTTACCGGGCATCAGGGAGAACCTAAAGCAGTATTATCAAGATTATCTCGAGGAGAGTTAGATTATCGTTTTGATTCGGGAGATGTAGTAATATTCAGCTGTTCGGTTATTCCGGTAGAATTGAACAAGAATAATCGCGATATTTTAGAGAAAGAACTGCGAAACAAAGGAGTAAGAATTTTCAGAGATATTCACGTTTCTGGACATGCCTGCAGAGAAGATCATCGTGATTTAATTGAATTAATCAAACCAAAACATATTATTCCTTCTCACGCTGGAGCGGATAAAGCCCAGCATATCGCTGAATTAGCGGAAGAAATGGGTTATGATAGAAGTAAGAATGTCCATATAATGGAAGACGGAAGAAGAATAAGTTTGAAATAGGTTTAATTTTGTTTTCTCAGTCGGGTTGGGGTTATAGTAAAGCTTTTAGCGCAATAAGCGGTAACAGGTTCTAAATAGTTAAACTTTGATAGGCGATCAATGAGTACTTCTCGTGCTACTAATGGAGTACCTTCCTTAGTTCTTAATACTGCATCTTCTAAGCTGGTTCTAAATTTAGGTTTGATTTGTATTCCACTAGATTCAACTAGGTTATATAAATCTTCAATAGAATAATAATTTACACCTTCTACCTCGCCAACTTCTCTATGATGTTTTGTATTGCCTAAATCTTTATCTGTCTCTTGAGTGACGTATCTTTCATTAAGGTGAGCGAAAATGATAGCTCGGCAATTATTCATGTAACTTTTCATTTGCGCATAAGGGCTATTTCCATCACTATGAGGAACGTGAGTATAATAAGTAGTTCGTAACATCGGCAAATCTCTAAATTCTGATAGTTGCTGAATAACTCTTTGTGCATGATTCATGTTTAGTCTTGTTTTAAGCGGTGCTATTTAAAGATTTCGGGGGTGAAATACAATATATGCTTTCGCATACTTGACTTTGCCATTCCAAACTACTTTTCTACCACAATAATCCTTATAAATAGCCCTTACTCTGAAGTAGGCTAAAGGTGGAGGTATTACCATGAAATTAGTCTTAGCTGAACCAAAATATTTCAAAGAAAGCATTTCTATTATATCTGAACTAGTTACTGAAGCCAAGTTTAAAGTTACTAAAAACGGTTTAGAATTAGTAGCTATGGATGCGGCTAATGTAGCTATGGTTATTTTTAACATGCTTAGCACTTGCTTCACTCAATATGAAGTTAAAGATGACGAAGAGATAGCTATTAATCTTAATAATTTAAAACAGATTTTGAGAAGAGCTAAAGGTGACGATATTCTTACTTTAGAAACAGAAGAAAGCAGGCTTAAAGTGCAGATGAAAAGCAATACGATGCGCTCGTTTACTATTCCTACACTTGAAATTGAGAGCAAAGAGCAGCGTGTTCCAGAGTTAAGTTTTCCTTATTCTATCGAGATGGAATCGAGCTTGCTTATCGATTCTATGGATGATGTTAGTGTAGTAGCCGAATCAGTTACATTCTTAGGAGAAAAAGGGCAGATGTCGATTAAAGCTGAAGGAGATTTATCTAAAGCGTTTATTGAAATCAAACCTAATGATACTATCATAATCAAAGCTGACATTGATGATAAGTTCAAATCTAAGTATTCTTTAGAATATTTGAAGAAGATGGTAGCTGCGGGAAAATTGGTAGAAAGAGCCACGTTAAAATTCAATACTGATTATCCGCTTAAACTAGAATATAAGTTGATAGATAAGTTGATGATTGCATTCATTCTTGCTCCGAGAGTGGATAATGATTAAAAGCAACTAAAATGGCAATAAGCTTAGCCGATAAAATAGCTGATTTCAAAGAGCAATATCTAGTTTCAGAAACAGAATTTTATTCTTCTAATCCGCAACGAGAATTAGAATTGACGGCGTTATTGGGAAGGTTAGGTTATCATAATGAACTTGATGTGGAACATATGATGAAATGCAGGCTTCATGTTCCCGCAGTTTATAGAATGTGGAAAGAGGGAAGAGCAGAAGTTTTTTCTCGAGGGAACTTGTTTCAAAACATTGGCGCAGATAATAATTTTCCTCAGTTTACTTATCTCTCTTTTTCTAGTCAACAAGAGTTTGAAAAGTTTGATATCGAGTATGGAAAACTGGCTTGTTTGGAAGAAGAGCTTGAATTGGAGATGTGCAAAAAAGCAGACAAATCAATAAGTCCTTCTTCTCTCATGGTGGCTTTGGGATTAGCCGGAATGGGAGTACTGACTCATTGTATTAACCCTGATCCTGTAATAAAAGAATATGTAATTCCTGTGTCCTTTGGGACAGCAGTGTTATAGTGGGTCTGGGAATCGTTAATTCCATATTTTCTAAACAGAGAATAAGAGAACAAATAAAACACAAAGAAGAATTAAAACAAGAGCAAGACTCCATTAAGAAAGAGTTGATGGCGCTCCCTTTAGAAAAGTATTTTGGTCAGCTGGCACTGGAAAAAGTGTTATCGTGCAGCTGTCAAGTGGATAATGATTAGTTGAGAAGCCACTCTAATAATGATTTTCGATATGCTGGACGTTTAATCATTATTTTTATCTCTTCTTCCACGTCTTTCTGCTGTGGATATTCTCTCTCCGCTTCTCTGAATTCAGAGGTGTGGTAAAAGCTTCTGCCGTTTTTATGCCGGAATTTCTGCCATTTGTGCAGTAATTCGTGATACATCAAATAGTCCAGCACTCTTTCCGGAGCGGTTTTGAATATAGTGGATACAGAAATAACGTCGCGATGGAAATTGTATGAAGCTAACTTAGTACGGGAATCTGTGCCCCAAGTTAAATTGGGAAGTTCTATTTGGTTCGAAAAGAATTGTTCATTCACTCGCTTAAATGAAGCATTCAAGATTAAGTCGAATTCTGTTTTAGGGGTTAACGTAGGAATATTTTTGATGAAATTGTGGTAAAGCTCAATGTTGACGGTATTTCTCTTCGTTTTTAGTAATTTTAGCAGTAAGGACTGAATCAATCCGATTTTTATCTCGTCATCGATATCTTTCCATTGGAGGTTTAAATTTAAATTAATTTTATTTCCATGCAGACGAATATTAGAATTAAAGTCGGAAAGACGCAGGTTGTAATTTAATTCAGCTTGGTAAGGGAATTCTTTATCTGGAAATAATCGCTGGAAAGATTCTTGAATAAGAGACATGAAAGCTCATAATTAGAGGAGATATATTAATCCTGTGTTGAAGATATCTTATTTAATTCATAGTTCTTCATCTTTTTTAATAAAAACCAGTCATATGGTATTAAATATGATTAGTCTTTCTAATTATTTGTCAGGTAGCTGGCGGAGGGAAAGAATATGGCTTGGAAAAGTATCGGTTGTGGCGGTGATTATGGAAGAGCAAAAGCATTACCTGCAAAGTGTCTTAAAACAAAACAAAGCGGCGAATTAATTGCTTTGGTTGGAAATGTAAAAAAACGGCACCCCAGCGGCACAGTCCGTTTTGTGAGTGATAGCACCATATCCACCTGAAAACAAGGACGGCTTTGCCGTCCTGTTTTCATTTAATGAGATGCAACTATCGCA
>JAGVMW010000191.1 GCA_020053615.1 archaeon
AGATGCAACTATCGCATCTCAGCCCAGAAAATCACTCTCGATTTTTCTGGGCAGTGGTGATAATGGTGCTATCACTCACTTTTTGGACTGTGCCATCCATGCCGATGATATTCTGAAAGCAGTTCTAATGCTTCTTTGCACCAAAAAGAACATTCTTCTACTCCCACCCAACCATCTAAACTTGTTCTTTTTCGTAAGTCTTTCCAGAATTTTGGGTCAGTGAAGTCAGGGTTGGGCATTTTATTCTCTCGTAAACTCTACTAAATTAAATACTTCATAATTCTTTAACTTTTCTCTGCATTTTCTCCATTATTTACTAGACAAATACGCAAATAATATATAGGTTCGTTCTTCTTTTAATAAGAAAAAGAGGTTAGGTCAGAACTTTTAACATAAATCTTTCCCTCAAATGATGTCGGCTCGGTGAGCCTAAAAATTTATTGTGAGTTTTGCCGGATTTACCTCTTTTTCTGTAGACTCCAAGTTTTTAGAAATGTAAAAACTGGAGGCGGGTAAAAATGAGAAATAAAGATGAACAACACAATGAAATGAGAAATTATGTAGAAGAATTAATGAATAAAGGTTTGACCGACCAAGATATTGCTGATGTGTTGGGAATTGAAATTGGATCAAGATTTATTAAATTTCCTCAAAATGGTACAAGTATTGTGTTTTGGCTAAGAAAAATCAAAAGAAAGCAATAGAAAAACATCCTGCTCTTTATAGTAAAGCTGGAAAGATTGCCCAACAGAAACATCCTTGGATTGGTCATAAATTAGGTAAGAAATATGGTTCAATGACCGGAAAAAAGAGGATACAAAAACTCAAAGAAGAGGATAAATTAAGTAGTTATATGTCTTCTATAGCTAAGAGGCTTCAAGAGATTAATCCGAATCATTCTAGATTGAATATGAAGAAAGCTCATGAGAAAATGAAGAACAAAGGGACTTTTCATAAGCATCAAAAAGAAGCCGCATTAAAGTGCCGAGAGAAAAACCCAAATCAGTTGAAAGAAATGTCAAAAATCGCCCACGATAAATATCCTCTAGCTTTGTTAGCATTAGAAAGCCGCAGGAAAAATTACCCTTATGAGTTTATGGATTGCTTGTTTGATTCCAATGAGGAACGAAAGTTATGCAAAATCTTTGTTCAAGAAAGATTAATGAAAACACCGATAGAAAAAGAGAATATACATCTAAGAATTGGAAGGCGACATATTGATTTTTTCTTAGGGAATAAGATATTTGTCGAATACCATCCTCCAATCAAATATGGTGCGAAGAATGAGACAATAGATAATTATTATACCGAAAGAAGGAAAATTCTGGATGATAACGGTTATAAAACATATCCTCTTATAATAATTTCAACATTTAAGGAAGTAGAAAATAAGATTAGAGAAATTAAAAAATTGCTTTATTCCCCTTCGAATTGAACTAATGAAAATAAGTTATATTCCTGCATTGTTTCCCTTCCTTTGAGATTAGGGAGTTCTATCACAACTGCACATCCATGTATTCTTCCATTAAGTTTCTCAATCAGTTTAACAGCAGCTTTCAAAGTACCCGCAGTTGCAATTAAATCATCAACAATCAAAACATTCTCTCCAGTATTTACTGCATCTTTATGCATCTCAATTTTATCCGTGCCATATTCCAAAGCATATTCTTGTGAAACGGTTTCCGCAGGCAGCTTTCCTTTCTTTCTAATCAGAACAAAAGGCAGGTTCATCTCTCGAGCTAAAGCCACTCCAAAGATAAATCCTCTGGATTCTATTCCGGCAATTTTATCGATTTTCTGATGCTGATAATGCTCTGCAAATTGTTGGATAACATAACTAAACGCTTCTGGGTCTTGGATTAAAGTGGTAATGTCCCGAAACATTATTCCTGGTTTGGGCCAATGCGGAACGGTTCTGATTTTTGATTTGAGCCATTCGTTATTTTTGTCTGGAACTGAGCGTTCTCCTCTGGATGCGCATAGCACCTTCGAAATCATCGATGAGGACGTTGATAGCTCTGTCTTCCCGTAGGGAGCGTCCCCTGCCGACGAGCTGGCTTCTACAAAAGATAGAGATTTCGACTTTATGGTGCTATACGCATCTTCTCCACCAATAACTGCCGTTTTAATATCTTCCCGACAGCGGCATTCCCACTCTTTTATTTTTGGGATGGTGTTTAGAAATAGTTTTATTACGTTCTCAGCATTCTGCTTGAACACAGCTAATACTGCACTAATATTCACCGCTTCTTCCGCTTCTCTCCAGCAGTCATAGTCTGTGCTCATGGCTACCGCAGCATAACAGATTCCCGCTTCTCTGGCTAAGACCACTTCTGGAACAGTTGACATATTAATTACATCCGCACCCCAAGAACGAAACATTTTGGATTCCGCTTTAGTAGAAAATCGCGGGCCTTCAATAGTTATCATCGTGCCTTCTTTATGTGAAGGCAGACCTAATTCATGTGCAGATATGTCTAACAGCAAACGCAATTTTGAACAGAA